>NZ_JBVVPT010000021.1:0-30275 GCF_055811715.1 Bradyrhizobium sp. WSM4872
GGGGCGGCGCAGCCGGGCGCGGCGGTGCGGCAGCCGGCGGAGGCGGCGCGGGCGGATGGGGCGGTGCAGCTGCGGGCGGCGGTGCGGCCGGGCGCGCGGGCGCCGCAGGCGGCGCGGCCGCTGGCGGTCCCTTCGGCGGCTGCTTCGGTTTTCCGTCAGGGCCGGTCTCTTGTGGCTGCGCCTGTGCCACGACGAGCGGCGCCGCGCCTTGCGCATGCGATGCGGAGCTTGCGAATTGCATCGCGGTCAGAGCCGTGGTGGCAAGCAGCACGAAACGAAGATTAGTCATGATGGTGAACTTCCCCGGAAGGTTCTTTGACGAAGTATTGGGATGAACAGCTACGCGTTAGGCCGGATTGTGGCGGACGCAGCGGACGCGGCCCGATTTATTTCTGCACGCAAATCACCTCACTATGGTGACGTTCATTGCGCATTCAGACGCAGGTTGCAATTGCCTTGGATGTGATGCGTTGCCTCATGCGCGATCCCGCGGCGGACTTGCGTCCGTCGCGGGATTCGGCGTGAGCGGTCCGTTCGGTCCGCGTGATGGAATCTCTTCGGGCATGCGGCCCGGCAATTCGTCGGGCGGCGCTGGCGAGCCGGGCTCGCGCACCGGCGGCGCGATTTCAGGCTGCGGATTGCCCGGCGGAATCCCCGGTGGCGGCTCGGTGGGCGTGCCCGGTGTCGAAGGTGGAATCTCGGGCGGCTCGATCGGCATTACATCGAGACCTTGCGGTTGTCGCCGAGATCGGGCCGCGTGTTCGTCACCGCCGCGGCCGCCATCTTCACA
Organism: Bradyrhizobium sp. WSM4872; assembly: GCF_055811715.1. Classification (NCBI taxonomy): domain Bacteria; kingdom Pseudomonadati; phylum Pseudomonadota; class Alphaproteobacteria; order Hyphomicrobiales; family Nitrobacteraceae; genus Bradyrhizobium; species Bradyrhizobium sp. WSM4872. The sequence continues at coordinate 791 of NZ_JBVVPT010000021.1, forward strand.
TAGGAGATTACGGTGCCGGGCGAGTCCCAGAACTCGGCATCGTCAGGCGTGATCTTGAGCACGCGGATGTTGGGATCTTCCGCAGAATCCCACCACGCCTTGGCCGGTGTCGAGAACAGCTCCTTGATCTTCGCACGGTCATTGGAAACGACAGCGGTGCCGGTCAGCGACACGTATTTCTGGCTGACCGCATCCGCGAACGACAGGTTGATCGACGGATTGCGCGCGATCTCCTCGTCCTTGTGACGCCGCGCGTCGGTGAGGAAATATATCGTGTCCGCGTTGCGATCGAGATAGGCGCTCATCGGTCGCGCGCGGAGCTTGTCGCCATCGCGCGTCACCAGCATCGCGAATCCGATCGTCTTCATCAGATCCCACACGCGATCCAAATCGCGATCGATATCGCGGGCATTGTCGTTGGCCATGTCGTGCTCCTTCTTGCAAGGGACGACAACGGCGCGCGCGGAACGAGGTTCCGGCCGAAGAATGGAACTTGTCTATTCCGGTGCGTGGCAAACCGCCTCGATGTTGTGTCCGTCAGGGTCGAGCACGAAGGCGCCGTAATAGGTCGGATGATAATGCGCCCGGATGCCCGGCGGCCCGTTGTCGCGCCCGCCCGCCGCAATCGCCGCGTCGTAGAACGCATCCACCGTGGCGCGGTCCTTCGCCAGAATCGCGACATGTACCGGCTTGTTCAGCGCGCCCTCGCCGCCGATCCAGAAATCCGGCTTGCCGTCGGCGCCGAAGCCGGCGGCCGGATCGTGTCCGGTCTGCTCTTGGGTGACCTCCATGATCAGGCTGTAGCCGAGCGGCGCCAATGCCTTGGCGTAGAACGCCTTGGCGCGCTCATAGTCGGAGACCGGGAAGCCCATATGGTCGATCATCGTAACCTCCGTCGTTCATGGTCAGCGCGACAGAAACGTATTGCTCCGTGTCTTGCGCGCAACCACAAAGCCGCGCGCGACCATGTCAGCGATACAATCTTGCCGCCATTCCTTTTGTGACAGATGCTCGATCACCACCGCGCGCGGCCAGAGCGATTGCGGCGCGTCGCGGAAGAATCCGATCAGCACGCGATCCTCGAAGCCCTCGACGTCGATCTTCAACGCGTCCACCTTGGTGACGCCGGCTTCGTCGAGAATGCGCGTCAACCGCAGCGAGGGAACCTTGATGGCCTCCGCGCTGGCGGTGCCGGTGACGACATGCGTGGCGCCGAGATTGCCGCCCCCGCTCTCGATCATCAGTTCGCCGTCGCTGTCGCCGGCAGCCGCCTGCACCAGGCGCACTTGCGTCGCTTTCGACGCGGCCTGGTTGAACGAGAGCCGTCCAAAGGTCATTGGATGCGGCTCGATCGCGACCACTTTGCCTGATGGGCCGACCTGTCGCGCCATCACCAGCGCAAAGGTGCCGACATTGGCGCCGACGTCCACGAATACGCCACCCGCCGGGGTGTGCTGGCGCAGGAAGTCGAGCTCGTCGAGATTGTAATCGGGATTGAACAGCGCACCGCGCTCGGTCGCGCTGCCCTGGTGATAGAAGCGAAACGACGCGCCCTGGTACTCCACGTCGACGGGACCGCCGCGCAGCAGGTTCACCAATCGCGACAGCCACGGCCGGAACGCGCCGCGCTTCAGCCCCGACTGTGCCGCGAGGCGAATGATCGCGGCCTGCGCCGGGTTCGGCGCAAACGCGCCAAATGGCGCGGACGAAGGGGCATTGTCGTTCGGCAAGTCAAAGTCCTCGTTGCAAGCGGCGCATGCATAGCCGGATTCGCCGGGGACTCCAATCGTTCATGAGAGGCCGGTAGCCCGAATGGAGCGTAGCGTAATCCGGGGGTCTTGCCGCGCGGACAGACTTTCCCGGATTGCGCTGCGCTCCATCCGGGCTACAGGTCAGGCCGCCTTTTTCGGAGCCTTGCGCTGGCGCAGGAAGCGGCCGAGCAGCTTGCGCTTGCCCTTGCGCGGGATCAGGTCGATGTCGCTGACGAGTTTTGCGCCGCCCTTGCGGCGCTCCAGCACGATCTTGCGGCTGTGGAATGCCTCCAGCTCGACACGGTGCGCGACGCTGACGATGGTCGCTTTCGGCAGCTCGTCGGTGACCATCTTCATCATCTTGTCCTGGCTCTTCTCGTCGAGCGCCGAGGTCGCCTCGTCGAGCACGACGATATCAGGGTTGTGCAGCAACAGCCGCGCGAAGGCGAGGCGCTGCTTCTCGCCGCCGGACAAGGTCTGGTCCCACGGTGCTTCTTCCTCGATCTTCTCCTTGAGATGGTCGAGGCCGACCTTGTGCAGGGCCTCGCCGATCTCCTCGACGGTCCAGTCGTCTTCCGCGCCGGGATAGGCAACCGCGCGGCGCAAGGAGCCCGAGGGAACGTAGGGTCGCTGCGGCAGCATGAACAGCCGCCGGTCGGGATGGAAATTGACGCTGCCGCCACCCCATGGCCAGAGCCCGGCGATGGCGCGCACCAGCGTGCTCTTGCCGGTGCCGGATTCGCCGGCCACCAGCAGCCGCTCGCCACGCTCGATCACCACCTCGGTCTCGCCGACCACGGCGGTGCCGTCATCGAGTGTGACGGAGAGATCCTTCAGCTCCAGCATGGCGTCGTTGCTGGTCTCGCCGCGCTTGATGCGGCCGATTCCGTCGCCCTGCTCGGCGCGCTCGAGGCCGTCGAGCGACATCATCAGCGAGGCGATGCGGCGCGCGCAGGCATTCCAGTCGGCGAGCCGCGGATAATTGTCGACCAGCCAGCCGAACGCGCTCTGCACGATGGTGAAGGCGGAAGCCGCCTGCATCACCTGCCCCAGCGTCATGCTGCCGTCGAGGAATTTTGGCGCGCAGAGCAGCAGCGGAACGACCGGCGCAACGAGACTCGATCCCTGCGACACCAGCGTGGTGCGCATGTGCTGACCCGCGAGCCGCGCCCATTGCCGCAGCACGTTGGTGAAATTGCGGTCGATGCCGTCGCGCTCTTCCTCCTCGCCGCCGAGCAGCGCGATGCTCTCGCCGTTCTCGCGCACGCGAGTCAGCGTGTAGCGGAAATCGGCCTCGGCCTGGTTCTTGTCCTCGGAGACCTGCACGAATTGACGGCCGATCACCAGGATCGAGCCCGATGCGATTCCCGCATAAAGCATCGCGGCGATCACCAGAAAGCCGGGGATGGTCACCGACGATCCCGCAAGCGTGACGGTGAGCGCGCCGCCGATGGTCCAGAGCACGACGATGAAGGTCGCGGCCGACAGCAGCGCGGACGTCACGCCGGCGAGGAAATCCACCGGCGAATCGGTCGCGACGCGCAGATCCTCCGCGATCCGGTATTCCGGATTCTTGTGGTCGCCGCTGACGAGATTGAGCTGGTAGTAGCGGCCGTTGCCAAGCCAGCGCGTCAGCACGCTGGCCGTCAGCCACGCCCGCCAGCGCCGCTGGATGCCCATGCGCGCGAACACCTGCGCCACGCCGAGCACGATGCTGCCGATCGCGAGCGGGAAGAACACCGCGGTGAGATGGAAAACGGTGGACGCCTCGCGCTTCTCGATCGCGTCGAAGATCGCCCGATTCCAGACATTGATGCCGTATTGGAAGCCTACGATCAGGACGATCAGCACGCCGAGGCCGATGGAGTAGAGCCACGCCAGCCGGTCGCCGTTGCGGCCCCAGAAGCCGCGCGCGCTGATCCAGAAGCGGGTGAGGAGATAGTCCTTGCGGGCCTGCTCGGCCTCTTCGGGCGATAGCTCCGGGTCGGGTTCGACCAGCTCGGGCGGCGGCGGATCCACTTCCTCCCCGGTCTCGCCGACGATTTCGACAATGGGCGGCTTCTTGCCCGCTTCACGCTTTCTGGCCGGCTTTTGCATGGCCGGATAACGCAAGAGAAATCAAAAGGTTCCCGCCGGTTCCCAGCGTCAGCTCATTCGGCGGCGCCGTCGCGCACCCGGCGCCGTGCGATCCGGTGCAGCACGCGCGACAGCTGATCGATCGCATAGGGCTTCTGCACGAACTCGAAATCGATCTTGCCATCCTGGGACAGCGCCTCGCTGTAGCCGGTGGTCAGCACGACCGGCACGCCGATGCCGCGGTCGCGGACCGCCTGCGCGAGATCGAGCCCGGTCATGCCGGGCATCACGATGTCGGAGAAAACGACATCGAAGCGATCGGAATCCAGGACCAGCTCGGCGAGCGCATCGGTTGCGTTGTCGACCAGCGTGATGCTGTAGCCGAGCTCGGTGAGGCCGTCGGCCGCGAAATTGGCGAGCTCGATATTGTCCTCGACCAGCAGCACCGACATGCCGCTGCCGGCCATGGCCGGGGCCGTGTTCGGTGCCTGCCGCTGCGGCAGCAAATGCGGCGCCACGCGCGGCAGATAGAGCGAGAAGGTGCTGCCGTGGCCGACCTCGCTGGTGACTGTCACCTCGCCGCCGGACTGGCGGGCGAAGCCGAACACTTGGGACAGCCCGAGACCGGTGCCGTGGCCGACCTGCTTGGTGGTGAAGAACGGCTCGAAGATGCGCTCGAGCCGCGTAGCCGGAATGCCGATGCCGGTGTCGCTGACGGCAATGCCGACGAAGCCGTGTTTGCCAGCAAGATCATGGCTGCCTGAAAGATCAGGGTTGCCCGACACCGGAGCCCGCATGTCCGCAATGGTCGCCGCGGCCTCGACCTTGAAAACGATCCTGCCCTTGCCGTGCATGGCATCGCGCGCATTGGTCGCCATGTTGATCAACGCCGTCTCGAACTGGCTCGCATCGGCATTGATGAGGCAGGGTTCGGCTGGCAGCCGCATCGCGATGTCGATCGCGGGCCCGAGCAGTGTCGCGAGCATGTCGTGCAGCGACTGCAGCCGCGCGCCGACGTCGAACACTTCCGGCTTCAAGGTCTGGCGCCGTGCAAAGGCGAGCAGCTGCGAGGTCAGCTTGGCCGCGCGCCCGACCGCGTCCGCGATGGCGGTGATGTAGCGCTGGCGCCGCTCCTCGCTCAGCTGCGGCCGGTTCAGCAGGTCGACCGAGGCGCGAATCACGGTCAGGAGGTTGTTGAAGTCGTGCGCGACGCCGCCGGTGAGCTGGCCGAGCGCCTCCAGGCGCTGGCTGTGCTTGAGCGCCTCCTCGGCTTCGCGCCGCGCGGCGGCCTCGGCCTGGAGATGCTGGGTGCGCCGGAACGCGAACGCCAGCAACAGAAACAGCAGCGCGGTGGCGGGAATGCCGAACACCAGATGCTGGCCCATGGTGGCGAACCAGCGCGCGCGGATTGCCGAGGTCTCCAACCCCGCGCTGACATAGATCGGGTATTCGGCGATGCGTCGGTAGCCGATGCGCCGCTCGAGCCCGTCCGATGGCCAGGCGATGGTGATGAGGCCATGCTCGGGGTGAGCTGCGATGCTGCGGCCGACCGGCCCGTTGGGATCGAGCCTGAGGTCGCGATCCAGCCGCGGAAGATGCGCCAGCACCACGCCGTCGGTGCGTGCCATCGCGAGGAAGCTGCCGGGATCGGAGCCGATCCGGGCATAAAAGCTCTCGAAATATTCCGGCAGAACAGAGGCCTGGATCACGCCGATGAAGCTGCCGTCGTCGGAGCCGCGGCGGCGGCTGACCCCGAAGAAGCGCGCGCCCTGATAAGGCTGGCGCGGCGTCAGGGGAACACCGATGTAGCTGCCGATGCTCTGGTCGACATGGGCGGCAAAGTAGTCGCGATCCGCAAAGCTCTGCGCCGGCGGCGGCGAGGCGAGGCTGTTGACCAGCGACTTTCCGTCCGCGTCGAAGATCCATGCCGATTTGAGCTGCGGTAGCGAATCGGTCAGCTGCTTCAGGCGGCGGTGCAGGGCCGGTTCGCGCGAGCGAATGATGCCGTCGGGCATGCCGCGCACCACCTCGTTGATCTCGGCAAGGCTGCGGTCGATGGTCTCGAACACCTTGAGCGCATGCTCATGCGCGACATCGAGGGTGCGCTCGATCTCGCGGTCGGCGATGTCTTTGGTCGAGGTGTAGGAGATCGAGGCGGCGATCGCGAACAGCGCAATCGGCAGCGCCAGGGACGCAGCCATCATCCACTGCAGCAATCTCAGCGAATTGCGTTGTGCGCCCTGCACGGTCGCTCCGGTCCCACACCGGAGAGCTTACTTGAATTTCGCGCCGGGAAGGAAGCGGCTCGTGACGGGAACCAGAGGTTGCAACCCGCGGGCGTGCGCGCGCAGGGGCGGAGCAAAATCTACCCGAACACGCGCCCGCCGTAGAATGCCCCGGCCATTCCGGCCGGGGATCGCAGCATGAATGACGCCTAGATCTGGCGCTCGACCATCTTGAGCTTGAGCTCGGCGATGGCCTCCGCCGGGTTGAGGCCCTTCGGGCAGGCCTTGGCGCAGTTCATGATGGTGTGGCAGCGATAGAGGCGGAACGGGTCCTCGAGATTGTCGAGCCGCTCGCCGGTTGCCTCATCCCGTGAATCCGATACCCAGCGGTTGGCCTGGAGCAGCGCGGCGGGACCGAGATAGCGCTCGCTGTTCCACCAATAGCTCGGGCACGAGGTCGAGCAGCACGCGCAGAGGATGCACTCGTAGAGGCCGTCGAGCTTCTCGCGGTCCTCGTGGCTCTGCTTCCATTCCTTCTGCGGCGTCGGCGAGGTCGTCTTCAGCCACGGCTCGACCGAAGCGTACTGTGCGTAGAAATTGGTGAGATCGGGGATGAGGTCCTTCACGACAGGCTGGTGCGGCAGCGGATTGATCTTCACCGCGCCGTCCTTCACGTCGTGCATCGAGCGGGTGCAGGCCAGCGTGTTCTGGCCGTCGATGTTCATCGCGCAGGAGCCGCAGACGCCTTCGCGGCAGGAGCGGCGGAAGGTCAGCGACGGGTCGATGTTGTTCTTGATCCAGATCAGGCCGTCCAGCACCATCGGCCCGCAATCATGGGTATCGACGTAATAGGTGTCGACGCTCGGAGTCTTGCCGTCGTCCGGATTCCAGCGATAGACGCGGAACTCGCGAGTTTCAGTCGCGCCCGCGGGCTTCGGCCAGGTCTTGCCGCCGCTGATCTTTGAGTTCTTCGGAAGTGCGAATTCAACCATTTCGATAAAGCTTTCGCTGTTCGCTCAGTACACGCGCGCCGGTTAGTAAACGCGAGCTTTGGGCGGAATGTACTGGACGTCGTTGGTCATGGTGTAGTCGTGAACCGGGCGGTACTCGATCTTGACCTTGCCGGAATCTTCCAGCCAGGCCAGCGTGTGCTTCATCCAGTTCTTGTCGTCGCGCTCGGAGAAGTCCTCGCGGGCATGAGCGCCGCGGCTCTCGGTGCGGTTGGCGGCCGAGTTCATCGTCACCACCGCCTGCGCGATCAGATTGTCGAATTCGAGCGTCTCGATCAGGTCGGAATTCCACACCAGCGAACGGTCGGACACGGCGATGTCGGTGATGCCGCTGTGGACCTTCTCGATCAAATTCTGGCCTTCGCTCAGGATGTCGCCGGTCCGGAACACCGCGCAATTGTTCTGCATCACGTGCTGCATGCCTTCGCGCAGCTTCGCGGTCGGGGTGCCGCCGGACGCGTAGCGGTAGTGGTCGAGCCGGCCGAGCGCCAGGTCGGACGAGTTCGCCGGCAATTCCGGCTGGCTGGCGTTCGGGGTGAGCTTCTCGGCCAGGCGCAGCGCCGCGGCGCGGCCGAACACCACGAGGTCGATCAGCGAGTTGGAACCGAGGCGGTTGGCGCCGTGCACGGAGACGCAAGCGGCTTCGCCGATCGCCATCAGGCCGGGGATGATGGCGTTGTCGTCGCCGTCCTTCTTGGTCAGGACTTCGCCGTGATAGTTCGTCGGGATACCGCCCATGTTGTAGTGCACGGTCGGCACGATCGGGATCGGCTCGCGCGTCACGTCGACATTGGCGAAGATCTTTGCGGATTCCGAGATGCCCGGCAGGCGTTCGGCCAGAACCGCGGGATCGAGATGGTCGAGATGAAGGAAGATGTGGTCCTTCTTCTTGCCGACGCCGCGGCCTTCGCGAATCTCGATGGTCATCGCGCGCGAGACGACGTCACGCGAGGCCAGATCCTTGGCGGAAGGCGCATAGCGCTCCATGAAGCGCTCGCCCTCGGAATTGACGAGATAGCCGCCTTCGCCGCGCGCACCTTCGGTGACGAGACAGCCGGAGCCGTAGATGCCGGTCGGGTGGAACTGCACGAACTCCATATCCTGCATCGGCAGGCCGGCGCGCAGCACCATGCCGCCGCCATCGCCGGTGCAGGTGTGCGCCGAGGTGCAGGACGCATAGGCGCGGCCATAGCCGCCGGTCGCCAGAATCACGGACTGGGCGCGGAAGCGGTGCAGCGTGCCGTCGTCGAGCTTGAGCGCGATGACGCCGCGGCAGGTGCCCTGGTCGTCCATGATCAGATCGATGGCAAAGAACTCGATGAAGAACTCGGCCGCGTGGCGCAGCGACTGGCCGTACATCGTGTGCAGCATGGCGTGGCCGGTGCGGTCGGCGGCGGCGCAGGTGCGCTGCGCCTGGCCCTTGCCGTAGTCCATCGTCATGCCGCCGAACGGACGCTGGTAGATCTTGCCGTCTTCGGTGCGCGAGAACGGCACGCCCCAGTGCTCGAGCTCGTAGACCGCCTCGGGCGCGTTGCGCACCATGTATTCGATCGCGTCCTGGTCGCCCAGCCAGTCCGACCCCTTCACGGTGTCGTACATGTGCCAGCGCCAGTCGTCCTTGTGCATGTTGCCGAGGGACGCCGAGATGCCGCCCTGCGCCGCGACGGTGTGCGAGCGGGTCGGAAACACCTTTGTGATGCAGGCGGTGCGAAGACCGGCTTCGCTGCAGCCGACCACGGCGCGCAAGCCCGCGCCGCCGGCGCCGACCACGACGACGTCGTAGGTGTGGTCTTCGATCGGATAGGCCTTGCCGTTGGTGGCGGGAGCGCCGTTGGCCTTGCCATTGGTATCTGTGGCCGATGTTCCGGTTGGCATGGCTTAGACTCCGGAGGAAAGTTTCAGGATCGCGTAGGTCGAGGCGAGCGGCACGGCGAACGAGAAGAAGTTGTTGAGCATGATCGAGATGAGCTTCAGCTTCTCGTTATGGATGTAGTCCTCGATCACGACCTGCATGCCGATCTTCATGTGCCAGGCGCTGGCGAAGATGAAGAGCAGCAGGATCACCGCGACCGGCAGCGAGCCGAGAATCTGTGCGGCACCGGCCTGGTTGCGGCCGAGCAGCATCATCACGATCACGATCACGGGAATCATCAGCAGCGTCATGGCGACGCCGGTGATGCGCTGGCGCCAGAAATCGGAGGTGCCCGAATGCGCCGCGCCGAGATTGCGCACGCGGCCGAGCGGGGTGCGCATGGAGGAGCCCTTCGGAGAGCCGTGGGATTCGTCGAAACTCATCGTCCCCCTCCGATCGCGTAGGCGATGATCCAGACCAGGACCGTGAGCACGATGCCACCGATCAACGCGCCCCAGGTCAACGCTTCGCGCTCATTGGCCTTGAAGCCGTAGCCGAGGTCCCAGACGAAATGCCGGATACCGCTGAGCATGTGGTGCATCAGCGCCCAGGTGAAGCCGAACACGATCAGCCGGCCGATGATGCTGCCGGTGAAGGCCTGGACGTGGCTATAGGCGGCGGGACCCGAGGCCGCCGCAATCAGCCACCAGGCCAGCAGCAGCGTTCCGGCGTAGAGGGCAATTCCGGTGGCGCGATGGACGATGGAGAGCGCCATCGTCAGGGTCCAGCGGTAGGTCTGTATGTGCGGTGAAAGCGGTCGTTCGATCCGTGCGGTCATGGGCTTCAATTGCTTTATTGCGGCCCAGCATGGGGCGCGCGGGGATCGCGAAAGGTCGGCTCTATTTACGGAGTCGATTTCACCTGCGCAATCACCAAATCGCCATAAATCGAACTTGGGTTCAGCTCTAGGCCCTTGATGTAACAAGGCCAATCGGGCGCTTGGTATACCACAGCAATGGTGCACCGAGGAAAGACAGAACTTCAATTCATCACTTGCCGGGAGAGCTGGGGCGCATTGAAATTATTATTGGAACGGCTCTAAGCCGGGGCAGACCAGCGAGGGTTGGAACCAGTCAGTTCATGACGTTCGAACCGGCAGCGATGGTCGGCAAGCAACCTCCAATTTCCGCCAAATGCACCGATTTTTCGCGAGACGGGCGGATATGCGCAGCCCGCATCCCACCCCAGACCGGCGATGCGGCGGTCGACCCGCCAAATCAGATCGCCTAGAGCATTGCGGGCAGCTGTCCGAGCGATGCATCGGAGAAGTTGTGAGCCATCGCCGGGGCAGGTCAGGGGTGATTGCAGGACTTGATATCAAGGAGATCGCCGAGCTCGCGCTGCTGCTGATCGCAACGGGCGCGCTCTCCGGATTCCTGGCCGGCGTGTTCGGCATCGGCGGCGGCGCGATTCTGGTGCCGGTATTCTACGAGTGCTTCCGCATCGCGGGTGTGCCGCTGGAGGTGCGGATGCCGCTCTGCATCGGTACCTCGCTTGCCGTCATTATTCCGACCTCGATCCGTTCGTTCCAGGCGCACTACAGGCGCGGCGCCGTCGATCTTGCGATCCTTCGGGTCTGGTGGCTGCCGATCCTGATCGGCGTCATCGCCGGCAGCGTGGTCGCGCGCTACGCACCGGAGCGGCTGTTCAAGATCGTGTTCGTCGCCGTCGCCTGGTCGGCCGCGGTACGGCTGATCTTCGCGCGCGAGAGCTGGAAGCTCGGCGATGATCTGCCGAAGGGGCCGCTGATGCGAATCTACGGCTTCTGCGTCGGCATTTTGTCGACCTTGATGGGCATCGGTGGTGGATTGTTTTCGAATCTGCTGATGACGTTCTACGGCCGTCCGATCCATCAGGCCGTGGCGACATCGTCGGCCCTCGCGGTGCTGATCTCGATCCCCGGCGCGCTCGGCTACATCTATGCCGGCTGGCCTGCGGCCGCGCACTATCCCGGCGTTGCAGCCCTGCAAGTCCCGTTCGCGCTCGGCTACGTCTCGCTGATCGGCGCCGTGCTGGTGATGCCGATGAGCCTTGTGACGGCGCCGCTTGGCGTCAGAGCCGCGCATGCGATGTCCAAGCGGAGGCTGGAAGTCGCGTTCGGGTGTTATCTGTTTATCGTCGGCAGCCGGTTTGTGCTGAGTTTGCTGGGCGGGCTCTGACGGAGCTTATCGCGCACTGTCTCTTCATAGTCGTCCTGGACAAGCTCGCGGAGCGAGCGCCGATCCAGGACCCATTGCCCCAGCCAGAAGTGTGACTCGAGACTGACAACCACGAGTCTTCGCCAAACCACCCCTCGGGGTAAGGGGTCCTGGCTTTCGCCAGGACGACAGCGAAATTGGCGCTGTCATACTGTTACAGCACGCCCCTATTTCTTCGCGTAAAGATCCTTGTACGTATCGCGCAGCACGTTCTTCTGCACCTTGCCCATGGTGTTGCGCGGCAGCTCGTCGACGACGAACACCCGCTTGGGCATCTTGAACTTTGCCAAGCGCCCGTCGAGCGCCTTCAGCACCGCGGCCTCTGTCACATCGGCGCCCTTGTTGCAGACCAGCACCGCCGTAACGCCCTCGCCGAAATCGGCGTGGGGCACGCCGATCACGGCGGATTCGATCACGCCTGGCATGGCGTCGATCTCGCTCTCGATTTCTTTCGGGTAGACGTTGAAGCCGCCGGATATGACGAGATCCTTGCCGCGACCGAGAATGTGGACGTAACCCTTGGCGTCGATCTTGCCGAGGTCGCCGGTGATGAAGAAACCGTCGTCGCGGAATTCCGCCTTCGTCTTCTCCGGCATGCGCCAATAGCCCTTGAACACGTTCGGGCCCTTGACCTCGATCATGCCGATCTCGTCGCGCGGCAGCTCCTTGCCGGTCTCGGGATCGGTGACGCGAACGGAGACGCCGGGGAGCGGAAAGCCGACTGCGCCGGGCACGCGCTCCCCGTCATAGGGATTCGAGGTGTTCATGTTGGTCTCGGTCATGCCGTAGCGCTCGAGCACCGCATGCCCCGTGCGGGCCGACCATTCGCGGTGGGTCTCCGCCAGCAGCGGCGCCGAGCCCGAGATGAACAGCCGCATTTGCTTTGTGGTTTCGCGCGACAGTGCAGCGTTCTGGAGCAGACGGGTATAGAACGTCGGCACCCCCATCAGCACCGTGGCACGCGCCATCAGCTTGATGATCAGATCCGGATCGAGCTTCGGCAGGAAGATCATCGACGCCCGCGCGAACAGCGTCACGTTGGTCGCCACGAACAGGCCGTGGGTGTGGTAGATCGGCAGCGCGTGGATCAGCACGTCCTTGTCGGTGAAGCGCCAGAAGCCGACCAGCGAGAGCGAGTTCGACGCCAGATTGTCGTGGGTCAACATCGCGCCCTTGGAGCGGCCGGTGGTGCCCGACGTGTAGAGGATCGCGACGAGATCGTCGCTTGCGCGCGGGACCGTAGTGAATTCGCTGCTCGCCTTGTCAGCGGCGTCCGTCAGCGAGCCCTTGCCGTCAGCCCCGAGCGTCTCGACTTTCGCTTTCACCTTGGCGGCGATGAGGGCAAGCCCTTCCGCCTTGGCGGGATCGCAGACCACCAGCGAGGGCTCCGCGTCGCCGATGAAGTAATCGAGCTCGTTCAGCGTATAGGCGGTGTTGAGCGGCAGGTAGACCGCGCCGGCCCGCACGGTGGCCAAATACAGCACGATGTTGGCCACGGATTTCTCGACCTGAACCGCAACGCGGTCGCCGGGCTTCACGCCGCGCGCGACCAGTACATTGGCCATCTGTCCGGCCCGGGCGATCAGATCACCATAGCTGATGCGCCCTCCGTCATGCGTCTCGATCGCGAGGCGCTTCGGATCGTCGATGCCGTCGAACAGGCGGGAAAACAAATTGGCGTTGGCAGCTTGGTTCATGCAAGATTTCCTCGACCGCAAGGCTTGACCACAATGCCGGTCAAAACCGAGGGCTGGATTAGCAAAAACCGCCCCGATGAAGCAACGGAGACAGTTTGCATGACCAAAAACGGGAAACGCGTGGCCTGGGTGACAGGCGGCGGCAGCGGGATCGGGGAGGCCGGCGCCGAGGCGCTGGCGGCTGACGGCTGGACGGTGGTGGTCTCGGGCCGGCGCAAGGACGCCCTGGATACCGTGGTTGCGAAGATCACTGGGGCGGGCGGGGCCGCCGAGGCCATTGCGCTGGACGTGTCCGTCTCCGCCGCGGCCCAGAAGGCGGCCGATCAGATCGTCGCGAAGCACGGCCGGATCGACCTGCTGGTGAACAATGCCGGCATCAATGTCCCCAAGCGCAGCTGGAAGGACATGGAACTGGAGGGCTGGGATAAGCTGGTCCAGGTCAATCTCAACGGCGTGCTCTACTGCATGCGCGCGGTGTTGCCGACGATGCGCAAGCAACAGGACGGCTCCATCATCAACGTCTCGTCCTGGGCCGGCCGCCACGTCTCGAAAATGCCGGGCCCGGCCTACACCACGACCAAGCATGCGGTGCTGGCGCTGACCCATTCCTTCAACATGGACGAATGCGTCAATGGCCTGCGCGCCTGCTGCCTGATGCCGGGCGAGGTGGCGACCCCGATCCTGAAGCTGCGCCCGGTGGTGCCGAGCGAAGAGGAGCAGGCCAGGATGCTGCAATCGGAAGATCTCGGCCGCACCATCGCCTTCATCGCAAGCATGCCGGCGCGAGTGTGCATCAACGAGCTCTTGATCAGCCCGACGCATAATCGCGGGTTCATTCAGACGCCGCACAACAGGGATTGAGGTGTAGCGCGAGTCTCATCGCCATCGTCGTCCTGGACAAGCGCAGCGCAGATCCAGGACCCATTCCCCAGGCAGTCGTTTGGCGAAGACTCGGAGTAGCCAGCGTCGCACCGCAACTCCTCCCTGAGGTAATGGGTCCTGGCTTTCGCCAGGACGACGACGGGGAGTGCGCCCCCACGAACACACCCGCACTTAGTTTCACCCATCACAAAGAAGTTTTGTTCGAAACCGCTTCGCAAACCCTCCCGTAATTCGAGCCAACGACGGCGCTGCTGCTTCACGTTCACAGGTCGCAGCCACCGTTGTTGCCCAACTCGAACGCCGGCAATCGCCGGTCACAATCCAATCGGGAGACCCTCCATGTCGAAGCGTATTGCCTATCTCACCGCTGCGGCCTTCAGCGCGCTGGCCATCACCGCGACCGTCGTCGCGCCCGCCCGCGCCGAGGAAAAGACCGTCATGGTCGGCGGCGCCGCGATGTTCCCGTCCAAGAACATCGTCCAGAATGCCGTCAACTCGAAGGACCACACCACGCTGGTGGCGGCGGTGAAGGCGGCCGGCCTGGTGCCGACGCTGGAAGGCAAGGGCCCGTTCACGGTGTTCGCGCCGACCAACGCCGCCTTCGGCAAGCTGCCGGCCGGCACCGTCGACACCCTGGTCAAGCCCGAGAACAAGGCGACGCTGACCAAGATCCTCACCTATCATGTCGTGCCCGGCAAGCTCGAGGCGTCCGACCTCACCGACGGCAAGAAGATGAAGACCGCCGAAGGCGAGGAGCTGACGGTGAAGAAGATGGACGGCAAGGTCTGGATCGTCGATGCCAAGGGCGGCACCTCGATGGTGACGATCTCCAACGTCAACCAGTCGAACGGTGTGATCCATGTGGTCGACACCGTGCTGATGCCGGCGACGTAAATACCGCGCGGTCCGGCTTCACCCCCGAACCGGATGCGACGAAATGGCGAGCCGGGGGTCCCCGGCTCGCTTTATTGTGACCATGATAGCCCGCAGGTATCGATTCGATGCCGGGCAGGGCGTAACGAAAGCGGAAGCATCGGCGTATAATTGCTGTCAGACGATGTTCAGGACGGAACCGCCATGTCGAGCCTCACAGTCATCGACGAGCAGGTCAGCGCCACCCCGGCCAAAGTGATCCAGCCGGCCTGGGTCCGGGTCATGCACTGGATCAACGCCCTCGCCATGATCCTGATGATCCTGTCGGGTTGGCAGATCTACAACGCCTCGCCGCTGTTCGGTTTCAGCTTTCCGCGCGACTACACGCTCGGCGGCTGGCTCGGTGGCGGCCTGCTCTGGCACTTTGCGGCGATGTGGCTGTTGATGATCAACGGCCTTGCCTATCTCGTCACCGGTTTTGCCACCGGCCGCTTCCGCAAGAAACTGCTGCCGATCACCCCGTCCGGCGTGCTCCACGATGTCAGGGCTGCCCTGACGTTTAAGCTGGGGCATGCAGATCTCACCGTCTACAATTACGTCCAGCGCGTGCTCTATGCCGGCATCATCCTGGTCGGCGTGATCATCGTGCTGTCGGGGCTGGGAATGTGGAAGCCAGTGCAGCTGCACTGGCTCGTGAGCCTGTTCGGCGACTATCCGACCGCGCGCTACATCCATTTCTTCTGCATGGCCGCGATCTGCGCGTTCCTCGTCATTCACGTTTTACTCGCGCTGCTGGTGCCGAAGAGCCTGCGCGCGATGATCATCGGCCGTTAGGGCGGAGCAAGAACCATGGCCAAGCGCTCATTCCTGATTCCCGGCGTCGACAAGCGGCTGCTGATCAAGGACTCCATCAAGACGATGCCCGAGGTCAGCCGCCGCCGCTTCATCGCGGGCGGCGCCAGCCTCGGCGCCCTGACGCTGCTCACCGGCTGCGACGTGATCGACTCGTCCTCTGCCGAGGAGATGCTGAAGTCGGTTTCGAAATTCAACGATGCCGTGCAGGATTTCATCTTCAATCCCGATGCGCTGGCGCCGACGTTTCCGGAGAGCGCGATCACAAAACCGTTTCCGTTCAACGCCTATTACGATCTCGACGACGCACCTGATGTCGACGGTGCGGACTGGAAGCTCGAAGTCCGCGGTCGCGTCGACAACAAGAAGTCGTGGACGCTTCCGGAATTGTACAAGCTGCCGCAGGTCACGCAGATCACCCGTCACATCTGCGTCGAGGGCTGGAGTGCGATCGGCAGCTGGACCGGCACGCCGATGCGCGACTTCCTCAAGCTGATCGGCGCCGACACGCGTGCGAAGTACGTCTGGTTCCAGTGCGCCGACAAGGACGGCTACAATTCCCCGCTCGACATGCGCACCGCGCTGCATCCGCAGACCCAGATGACGTTCAAATACGCCGGCGAAATCCTGCCACGCGCCTACGGCTTCCCAATGAAGATCCGCGTGCCGACAAAACTCGGCTTCAAGAACCCGAAATACGTGGTGTCGATGGAAGTCACCAACGACTACAAGGGCGGCTATTGGGAAGACCAGGGATATAATTCGTTCAGCGGGAGCTAGCTCCGCGGACCTGGCCTTACCGTCGTCCTGGACAAGCGAAGCGCAGATCCAGGACCCATTACCCCAGGGTTCAGTTTGACGAAGACCAGCAACCACGAATCTTCGCCAAACTCCTCTGTGCGGTAATGGGTCCTGGCTTTCGCCAGGACGACACCGGTCAAGGCCCCACTTTGCGCTGGCACAGCGCCGCAACCGCGCCCAGCGCCAGCAGCGCTGCCGACACATTCAGCGCGTAACTCAAGCTCCCCAGTGCGTCCGTGATCGCGCCGACCACGATCGGCCCCAGTGTCTGGCCGACGCCGAACGAGATCGTCATCGCCGCGATCGCGGTCGGCCACACCTCGGGCGGATAGTTGAAGCGGACGAAGGCGGTGGTCGAGCCGACCACGGCGAAGAAGGCGACACCGAACACGATCGCGGAGACCGCGAGCCATGCCGGCGAATGCCCGAGCATTGGCAGGGCGGCGCCGAGCGCGTTGGTGCCGAGGATGATGGCGGTGGCCAGCCCGCCGCGATCGAGCGCGAGCACGCGGCGCCAGGCCCACGGCGTGACGAAGGCGCTCAAGCCGATCAGGCTCCAGAACGCGGCCTGCGCCGCGGCCCCGCCGCCGCCGTCGCGCACATAGGCGATCATGAAGGTCATATAGGCGATGTAGCCGGCGCCGAACAGGAAGTAGCCTGCGAGATAGATCAGCACGGGAAAAATCGCGAAGGCGCCGTGGCTGCCTTGCGAGAAACGCACGCCGCTCTCGATGCGGACCAGGAACAGCGGCACGGTCATGACGACGGACAGCAGGGTCATCGCCCACCACACGATCCACCACGAGCCCGGCCCGAAATATTGCAGCGTGAACGGGGCGATCAGCCCGGAGGAGAGAATGCCGATGCCGGGCCCGGCGTAGAACAGGCTGAGCAGGAAATTGGCCCGCTCCGGGCGTGACTGCGCGATGGATGCGGCCAGCGCACCGCCGGCGACGAAGCCAGCCGCGGCGCCCACGCCCAGCACGAGACGGGCCAGGCTCAGCGCGACGAAATTCCCGGTCAGCGCGCAAGTCGCGAGCGCGGCGACGCAGGCCAGGGTTCCGCCGCGGATCGCGGCCGACCAGCCGACCCGTTCGATCAACCGGGATGCCACCAGGGCGCCGACGAGATAGCCGACGGCGTTGATGGTGTTCATGAAACCGGCCGCCGAGTAGGACCAGCCGAGGTCTTCCCGCATGTCGGGCAGCACCAGCGAATAGGCGAAGCGGCCGATCCCGAGCCCGACCGTCGCCGCGAGCGACAGGGTCAGGATCAACCGCGCGGGATGGGCATCGGGTGGAGGGCGGTCAGGTGCGTGCAAGGGGTACTCCGGCATGCGCAGTGTGGCAGGCCCTGCCCGCCTTGCACAGCCGCGAGGCGGCAATGGTGTCTTGCCAAGCACGCAACGCCGCTCTAGCACTCCGGCCGAAATTCACGAGATGCCGTCATGCCCGGCCTTGTGCCGGGCATCCACGTTCTTCTGCACCCGAGGCAAGACGTGGATGGCCGGGTCAAGCCCGGCCATGACGAAACGGAGGAATAACGACCATGGCGACCCACAAACTGCTGCTGCTTCCCGGCGACGGTATCGGCCCCGAGGTGATGGGCGAGGTGAAGCGGCTGATCGACTGGCTCAATTCGGCCGGGATCGCCAAGTTCGAGACCGACACCGGCCTCGTCGGCGGTTCGGCCTATGACGCGCACAAGGTGTCGATCTCGGAAGGCGACATTGCCAAGGCCAAGGATGCCGACGCGATCATCTTCGGCGCGGTCGGCGGCCCGAAATGGGACGCGGTGCCCTACGAGGTGCGCCCCGAAGCCGGCCTGCTGCGCCTGCGCAAGGATCTCGGTCTGTTCGCCAACCTGCGTCCCGCCGTGTGCTACCCGGCGCTCGCGGAGGCCTCGAGCCTGAAGCGCGAGGCGGTCGAGGGCCTCGACATCATGATCGTGCGCGAGCTCACGGGTGGCGTCTATTTCGGCGAGCCCAAGACCATCACCGATCTCGGCAACGGCCAGAAGCGCGCCATCGATACCCAGGTCTACGACACCTATGAGATCGAGCGCATCGGCCGCGTCGCCTTCGAGCTTGCCAAGAAGCGCAAGAACAAGGTGACGTCGATGGAGAAGCGCAACGTCATGAAGTCGGGCGTGCTCTGGAACGAGGTCATGACCCAGGTCCACAAGCGCGAATACCCCGACGTCACGCTCGAGCACCAGCTCGCCGATTCCGGCGGCATGATGCTGGTGAAGTGGCCGAAGCAGTTCGACGTCATCGTCACCGACAATCTGTTCGGCGATATGCTGTCCGACATCGCTGCGATGCTGACGGGATCGCTCGGCATGCTGCCCTCGGCATCACTCGGCGAGGTCGACGTCAAGAGCAAGAAGCGCAAGGCGTTGTACGAGCCCGTGCACGGCTCGGCGCCCGATATCGCAGGCCAGGGCCTCGCCAATCCGATCGCGATGATCTCGTCCTTCGGCATGGCGCTGCGTTACTCCTTCGACATGGGCGCGCTCGCCGACAAGGTCGACGGCGCGATCGCCGCGGTGCTGGCCAGCGGCCTGCGCACCGCCGACATCAAGTCGGAAGGCACCACGCCCGCATCGACCACGCAGATGGGCGAAGCGATCTTGAAGGAATTGCAGAAGCTGCACGCCTAGAGTCGTAGCCCGGATGGAGCGAAGCGAAATCCGGGGTTCTTGCCACGCGTCGAAAATCCCGGATTGCGCTTCGCTCCATCCGGGCTACATCACAAACAAAAATGGCCGGGCGCGAGCCCGGCCATTTTGATTCGGTCGATTTGTCCGCCTCAGTACAGCGGGAAATTCTGCGGATAGCCGCCAACATCCTGCGGCGTGCTCAGCGGCTGGCGATCGATCGGGCGGTTGAGATTTTCGCGCGCGAAGGTCGGATAGCCCACCGCCGGCGGGAAGGCGTAGTCCGAGAACTTGCGGTCGCCGGGATTGACCTCGGTGCCGCCGTCGAGCCAGGAGCGCTTGCTCACATAGATGCGGGTGCGGCCCTGCTGATAGCTCGAATTGGGGCCGCTCGGGCCGTAATAGTGACGGCCGCTGTCATAGCGCTGCTTCTTGGTGTCGGCCGAGGCGGGTGTCGCGAAGGCTGAGGACATGGCAATCACGGCGCCGGCCGCAAGCCACATCGCCAGTTTGTTCGCGGCAGAGAAATTCGAGCTCATCACGTCCCCTTCAGGCGGCAAGCCGCCAATCAATTTCGCCCTCATACTAACCCGGCCGGGGCGGCTGCAACTAGGTCTATTGGGTCACACCAGCGCTGAATAATCGTGCGCGTCGGCAAAAGTTGCATGGATACAGCCACTTGAGCTTGATGCCGGTCAGAGCGCGCCGCGCAATTGCGCATTGGCCGCGCCGAGCAGCCAGTCCGACGCGCTTGGGAGCGCGCAGGGGCGGCGCTTCAGCTCCGCATGGGCGAACAATTCGGCCAGCTTCGGCTCGTTGCCCGAGGTCAGCAGCGTCAGCCGGTTCAGCGTGCAGGCGATCGCCGCGCGCCGGGCGGGCAGGCTGTCGCCCTGGCAGGAGAAGCCGGAGATCTGGAGTGCCGGCTCCTCGCTGCGCTTGAGGTAGCCGAGGCAGGCCCGCGCGCCCTCCGCGGTGCCGGTCGGCCGGAACAGGGCGACGGGGCCGAATTTCGTGTCGATCAGGCCGGCCTGCTCCAAGGGGGTCGCGGTGCCCAGTCCCATCCGAACGGCCAGATCCATTGCTGCCGGACGCGCCACGTCGAATTCGCCGCCTTCCCGGTAGATCTCGACCTCGGCTATGGTCCTGTCCGCGTCGCCCGCCCAGCGCATCACGTCCCTGCGGCCGCCTTCGGGGTGCCTGAGGATGGTGTAAGAGGTTGTTTTGTCTGACGAATCGAGCTGGCTGAGGGCGAAGGCCGGAGGCGAGCGGTCGGCCACGCTCCAACCCGGCTTCAGCACCGGCTCATCGTCGCGCAAGTTTGGCAGCTGGCCGAGTGCCGCAAGGCCGAGGATGGCAAACAGCACCAAAACCCCCACATAGGCGAACAGGCGCGCCAGCGTGCCGACGACCTCGTCGCCGAATGCTGCAAGCGCCAGATGGATCTGGGTGGGGTTTGCGGCCGTGCTGGCCTCGGGCGACTGCATCCACGTCCCTAAGGCATGGTCCAACGTTGTCTTGAGGCCGGTTCTCGCATAGAAGCGCTGCTCTTCCTGTTTAAGCCTCAGCTTCAGGAAAGAGCTTTTTCGTCGGAGAGTGAACGATGGGTTACAAAGTCGCAGTCGTCGGCGCGACCGGCAATGTCGGACGGGAAATGCTCAACATTTTGGATGAGCGCAAATTCCCCGCGGACGAGGTGGTGGCCCTGGCCTCACGCCGCAGCATGGGCGTCGAGGTCTCCTACGGCGACCGCACGCTGAAGGTCAAAGCGCTCGAGCATTACGACTTCTCCGACGTCGACATCTGCCTGATGTCGGCGGGCGGCGAGGTGTCGAAGGAATGGTCGCCGAAGATCGGCGCCGCCGGCACCGTCGTGATCGACAATTCCTCGGCCTGGCGCATGGATCCGGACGTGCCGTTGATCGTGCCGGAAGTGAATGCGGACGCGACCGCGGGCTTCAAGAAGAAGAACATCATCGCCAATCCGAACTGCTCGACCGCGCAGCTCGTGGTCGCGCTCAAGCCGCTGCACGACAAGGCGACGATCAAGCGCGTCGTGGTCTCGACCTACCAATCGGTGTCGGGCGCCGGCAAGGATGCGATGGACGAACTGTTTTCGCAGACCAAGGCCGTCTACACCAACCAGGAGCTGGTCAATAACAAGTTTCCCGCGCGCATCGCCTTCAACGTCATCCCCCAGATCGATGTCTTCATGGAGGACGGCTACACCAAGGAAGAGTGGAAGATGATGGCGGAGACCAAGAAGATTCTTGATCCCAAGATCAAGCTCTCCGCGACCTGCGTGCGCGTGCCTGTCTTCGTCGGCCATTCCGAGGCCGTCAACATCGAGTTCGAGAATCCGATCAGCGCGGACGAAGCGCGCGACATCCTGCGCAAGGCGCCGGGCTGTCTCGTCATCGACAAGCATGAGCCCGGCGGCTACGCCACGCCGTATGAAGCGGCCGGCGAGGACGCCACCTATATCAGCCGTATCCGCGAGGACGCGACGGTGGAGAACGGTCTCGTGCTGTGGTGCGTATCGGACAATCTACGCAAGGGCGCCGCGCTCAACGCGATCCAGATCGCCGAAGTCCTGATCAATCGCAAGCTGATCAGCGCGAAGAAGAAGGCGGCGTAGAGGCTCAATTCACAGTGGAAGTCCGCGCCGGGTAAAAACCGCGCGGATTTCGTCCTGGTGCGCCGGATCAAGCTCGATGAGCTTGCGGACGAAACTGGCGCCGCCGCCCGTCTTCACGTCGTCGGGCTGGATCTTGAACCAGGCGTCGAAGAGAAGCTTGTCGGCTTTGGCTTGCTGTAGCAGGCTGCGCAGCTCCCAGAAGGCGCTCCCCCATATCTCGGTGCCGTCGAGTGTCGCGGAGCCCAGGGTGAGCTGCATCTCGCTGAAGCGCCTCCTCTTCGTTAAATCCCAATCGGCGGCTGTCGGGCTGGGATTCGGATTGTTGGCGAAGCTGCACGGAAAGTACCAGGCGAGACCGGATTCGATGGCGAGATAGACGGCGAGCGGGCCGTCGACGACGTCGGGCAGCCGACTCGGATACAGGGCGTGATGCATGTATTCCCTGTTCACGACCGCCGGTTCCATCGCGTATTTGCTGTCGATGACCATCATGCGCTTGGCTCCGTCGTAATAGGCGATCATTCCAAGATCCATCCGCTCGCGGATGTCGATGTTGAGTGATGCGCCGGAAGCCCGGTAGCCGAGCGCTTTCAGGTAGTCCTGGAATTTCTTGAAGGCCTCTTCCAGCCGCGCCTTGGCGGCGGCCGATATCTTCGATGTCGGCGTGAAGCCGAGTTTCTCTCCGATGACGTCGACCTTTGTGGAGAGGGTCTTGATCTGTTCGCGCAAGGCATCGAAATCCGCGAAATCGTCGCGCAATTTCTTGTAGTCCCCCGCTAGCACATCACCATCGGCCTTCAGCTTTTCGGCCGTTGCTCGACCGTCTTTCAGCTTGTCCGCAACTTCTTGCTTGACGTTCTCCACTTGCTTGGAGAAGTCGCTGTATTGCTTGATCCCCAGGGCGCCCAAGATCAGGACGAGCAATCCAATTGGTATGCCGACAAAGAAACCGAACAGTTTGGCCCAATCGGTCAAACGGCTTGCAATGGCTTCGGCTGTCTCGACTTCGACGACCTTTTGATCCTTGTAGCGTTTGTCGAAGACCTCCTGGATCCGCTCCTGAACCGTGGACTCGACCAGCTCCTTCAACGCATCGGGGTAAGCATGAAGCGATTTGCCGCATTCATTGCAGAACCTGGCGCCGTCGGAGTTCGGCGTCCTGCAGGAGGCGCATTCGACGGCCATCGCCATCCTCCTCGCATGCCATGAAACAACCTGAAGAAACGATCTTTGGTAAGCTCAACCGGGAAAGAATGCAGCAACCGGTCTGGATTGTCACCAGCCGTTCGCCGGAGCGGCGAATTCAGGGGCGCCGGCCGCAGGTGGTCATGGAGCTGCGCCCACTTGTCGCGTTACGCCGCCCAAAAGTCCTTGCACACTGAAGTTGTTGAAATATCATACATCTACCAAAAATAGGGCATGCGAAGTGCTTGGTGCCGAGCAAAGGTGCGCGAGCCTTGCGCATGACGACAGGGGGGATGCCGCATGCCGACCAGATTTTTGCTCGACCGCAAATTCGACGCGCGTCCGGATCGTTTCGATTTCCGTGACCTGCCCTATCGTTCGAGGCTGGTGAGCCTGCCGCAGGTCTATCCGTCCGACGAGTTGATCGAGCGCTGGTTCTTGGTCTATCGCAACGCAGACATGGTTCTCGATCAGGGCCAGGAAGGGTCCTGCACCGGGTTCGGCCTCGCCGGCGTCGTGAACTATCTCCAGTGGGAGCTCGCAAACGCAAATCCGATCGCAGCCGGCGACCCGAAAGCCGCCCAGCCGGTCGCCCGGCGAAGTGCGCGGATGTTGTACCAGAACGCGCGTCTCTATGACGAATGGAAGGGAGAGGATTACGAAGGATCGAGCTGTCGCGGAGCCATGAAGGGATTTCACAAGCACGGCGTTTGTGGCGAGAAATTCTGGCCGAACTTCGAGAGGCGGCAGAGGCCCGGGACGCCCCGGAGTGGATGGGATACGGATGCACCGCTGACGCCTCTCGGAGCCTATTATCGCGTCGACGGCAAATCCATCGTCGACATGCAGTCAGCGATCTACGAAACGCACGCGATCTACGTATCCGCCGACGTCCACGACGGCTGGGACCGCGTTCGCAACAACTGCAAGACGCTCGAGGCGGCGCTCATTCTCCCGCCAAAAAAGCCCAATGACGTCGGCGGCCACGCCTTCGCGCTGGTCGGTTATACGTCTGACGGCTTCATCGTGCAGAACTCGTGGGGCCCCCATTGGGGATTTCATGGATTTGGCCTGCTGACTTACGAGGACTGGACCCGCTACGGGACCGACGCCTGGGCACTGACGCTCGGCGCACCCATGCGCGTGACACTGCCGCCGATCAAAGGCAAGCAAAGCGGAGCGAATCTTGCGCATCAACCGCATCACTTCGTGAGCCCGTCGATGCGAACCGACCTTTCGCTGGACGAGCGGCTTCGCGAACGGGCGATGCTTCGTTCCGACGTGGCAGGCGATACGAGTGCCGTTTCTCCTTGGATCAACGGCGAAGAGGCCAAGCACATCATCTTCATCGGCCACAATGGCAGCGCCGAACGCGAGCTCGTCGAGGCGAGCTCCGGCGACGACGCCGTCGCGGTGGTGGTCCAGCAATGCCTCGACCGGGCGGCCCAGCAGGGATTTTCCGAGCTGGCGATCATTCTTCACGGCGGGCTCAACAGCCGCGACGAAGGTATCGCCAGGGCGCGCGTGCTCGGGCCGTGGTTCGAGGCCAATCGCATCATGCCGATCTTCGTGGTCTGGCAGACGGGTCTTCTGGAATCGGCCGCAGATATTCTGAAGAGCGCCGCGGAGAAGCTGGTTTTGCCGGCGGGAGCGGACAAGGGCTGGCTGAGAAGCAAGATCGACGAGATCAAGGATCGTGCCTTCGAGGTATTCGCGCGCGATGCCGGCGTCAAGGCGATCTGGGAGAACATGAAATTCAGAGCCGCCGGCGCGAGTCGTGCGGGCGGGGGGCTTGCCGTCGCGGCACGAGAGCTGGAGCGCGGGCTCGGCCAGATGAGCAAGAGCCAGCGGCCGCAGATTCATCTGGTCGGACATTCCGCCGGGGCCATCATGCACGGGTATTTTCTAGGCCCCATGAAAGCCCGCGGCCTGAAGGCCAGCTCCATCCATCTTTGGGCGCCGGCCTGCACGGTCGCGTTTGCGTCCGACAAATACGGCAGTGCCTTCGCGGACAAGGTCGCTGATCCCGAGACGACGTTTGTCGACGTGCTCAGCGATGCCAACGAAACGCGCGATCCCTGCGTCCCTGCCCTCTACTCCAAATCGCTGTTGTATCTGGTCTCCCGGGCCCTGGAGCCTGACCACAAGACCCCGGTCCTGGGATTGCAGAAAGTCTGGCGGAAATGGCGGGTGGACGACGATACTTTCATGTCAGGTTCGCAGAAGATCCTGGAGGCGTGGGCGAGTGCGAGCGATGATGTCGTCCTCGACCCGCCAATCAGCGAAACGGAGGTTCCGACGCGTCACGAGCCGAACAAGGACGAAACGATCCCTGCCAATCATGGATCTTTCGACAATAATCTGGACGTCGTGAACCGTACCATCCGCCGCATCATCGGCAAGACGCCTTCGAAGCCCGTCACCGACCTGCGAGGTTTCTAGAGCGTTTTCGAACGAAGTGAAAAACGGTTCGCGAAATGAAACGCGTCGTAAGGAGAACTTTGAGCCTCACTCCGATCGCATCAGAACGGAAATGGCTCCAGAGGCGCCTTGGTCAAGCGTCCCTGACGCTCCTGAATTCCTTCGCCGCCTTGTCCAGCACGAACAGCGATCCCTCCGCGACGCCGAAATAGGCGCCGTGGGTCTGCATCTGGCCGCTCTCGACCGCCTTCTGCACGAACGGGAAGGTCATCAGGTTTTCCAGGCTGCGGAAGACCGCGGCCTTCTCGATGCGCTCGACGAATTGCGCCATGGTCTCGTGGTCGCGCTGCTCCACGACCTCGCCCGGCTTGATGAACATCTGCATCCATTTGCCGATGAAGTCGCCGGGCGTGAGCGGCTCGATCTTGTCGACAAAGGCGCGGATGCCGCCGCACTGCGCGTGCCCGAGCACCACGATGTGTTTCACCTTCAGCACCGTCACGGCATATTCCAGCGCCGCCGAGACGCCATGCGCGTTGCCGTCGGGCTGATACACCGGCACCAGATTGGCGATGTTGCGGACCACGAAGAGTTCGCCCGGCCCGACGTCGAAGATCACTTCGGGCGAGACGCGACTATCGCAGCAGCCGATCACCATCACTTCAGGGAACTGCCCCTTCACCGACAGCTCGCGGTAGCGGGTCTGCTCGGTCGGCAGCCGCTGGGTGGCGAAGGCCTTGTAGCCTTCCAGCAAATGCTCTGGGAATGTGTTCATGGCCTATGCCTAATCATATACCGCAGGAGCGAACAAGCCTTTCGAATAGGCAGGCCAGATGCTATCGGCTTCGTTCAGAATACAGATGAGGAAACCGGAAGGAACGCTTGCATGACCCGCCCGCGCCGCAGCCATCTGTTCATGCCCGGCTCCAACCCCCGCGCGCTGGAAAAGGCGCGTAATCTCGCCGCCGACGGCCTGATCCTCGATCTTGAAGACTCCGTCGCGCCCGACGCCAAGGCGGTGGCGCGCGACGGCATTGCCGCCGCGATTGCGGCCAAAGGGTTCGGCAAGCGCGAGATCCTGATCCGGACCAACGGCCTCGACACGCCCTGGTGGGCCGACGACGTCGCGATGGCGGCGAAGGCCTCGCCGGACGGCATCCTGGTTCCAAAGGTTTCAAGCGTGGAGGACCTCGACACGATCGGCCGCCGTCTCGCCGAGCTCGGCGCGGCGCCGGCCGTAAGAGTCTGGGCCATGATCGAGACCGCGCGCGCGGTGCTGCATGCCGAGGAACTGGCTGCCGCCGGGCGCGATCCAGCGCGGCGCCTGTCAGGCTTCGTGTTCGGCCCGAACGACATCTCCCGCGAGACGCGCATCAAGATGCTGCCGGGCCGCGCCGCGATGATCCCGATGATCACCCATTGCATCCTGGCGACGCGCGCCCATGGCCTCGAAATCCTCGACGGCCCCTACAGCGACATCGCCAATTCCGATGGTTTCGCCACCGAATGCGCGCAAGGCCGCGATCTCGGTTTTGACGGCAAGACGTTGATTCACCCCTCGCAGATCGAAGCCTGCAACGCGATCTTCACCCCGCCCGAAGAGGACGTCGCGCGCGCGCGAAAGATCATCGCCGCGTTCGAATTGCCGGAGAACGTCTCGCGCGGCGCGATCCGTCTCGACGGCGCCATGGTGGAGCGGCTGCACGCCGACATGGCGCGTCGCACGATCGAGATCGCGGATGCGATTGCGGCGATGGGGAAGGGCTAGGCGCAAGCGGTTGCGCCCAAGCCGAACGAACATTGATGCGGTTATCCGGTCTGCTCGGGGAGCGGCGGTTCTCTGAACGACCACGATCCCGGCTTTTCCCGTTGCGGTGGTGAAAGACAATGCTACGCTCACGCTCGATATTGATCCGGGCAAGCATTTGATGCGCATTTTTTTCCTGGCAGTCCTTCTCGTTACGTCATTTTCATTCGCCACGCCGGCGCTTGCGCAGCAGGCCCGGGTGGCGCTCGTCATCGGAAACGGTGCCTATGAGAAGGTGCCTGAATTGCCGAACCCGACGCGCGATGCGGCAGACGTTGGTCGCGCGCTGGAGCGGCTTGATTTCAAAGTCACCCAGGTCAAGAACGCCACGGCGCAGGAGATGAGGAAGGCTGTCGTCGAGTTCGGCCGCTCTGCCGAGGGAGCAGACCTTGCGGTCGTTTTCTATGCCGGACACGGCATGGAGGTCAGCGGCGAGAACTGGCTGATTCCGGTCGGCGCAGAGCTGCGCAGCGATACCGACATCGAAAGCGAGGCCATCAGCCTGCGCTCGGTGAGCCTTCAGGTCTCGAAGGCACGAAAGTTGGGCCTTGTGATACTGGACGCATGCCGCAACAATCCTTTTGCCGCAAAGATGAGGCGCTCGCTGAGCACCCGGGCCGTGGCTCGCGGACTCGCTCCGACGGAGCCATCCGATAACGTTCTGATTGCGTACGCCGCGCGGGACGGTACGACGGCAAGTGACGGGGACGGCCGGAACAGCCCATTCACGGCATCGCTCCTTCGCCACATTGAAACGCCGGGGCTGGAGATATCGTTTCTGTTTCGTCGTGTTCGTGACGACGTGATGGCGGCCACCAGACGCGAGCAGCAGCCTTTCGTATACGGCTCTTTGTCGAAGGAAGAGATTTACCTGAGAGCTCCTGTGGCGAGCGCTCAAACGCCAGTCGCGTCGGCTCCCGCGCCCGCAGATGCCGCGGAAGACGAGAAGTTTTGGCTGGCTATCCAGACCTCCACGGTGGCAGGCCTCTACGAGGAGTTTCTGGCCAGGTATCCCCGCAGCAGCCACGCCGCAGAAGCGCGCCAGCGGGTCAAGAATTTCAAGGCCAACGAACTTGCGGTGCTCTCATCTCCAGCTGCCCCTCCGAAACCGGACGCAAAAACCGTCGTCCGAAATCCATTTGCGCCCGAAGATAACCAGAAAGTGGCAGCCATCGCGGCCGCTCAGCAACTCAAACTGCCAAGCTTCGCTATCTCGCCTGATCAGAATGATCCACTCAATGCCAACTCCAGATTTGTCGGCGTGTGGTCCAACAAGCGTGGATGGACGAATGGCAAGGGGCGGTATGCCATGCTGATCGTTACGGAGGTCTCTGCCACCGGCTTAGCCAAGGGACACTACCTCTGGGGGCCGCCGACAAAGGCATCGTGGGTGAAGGATGAGGCGGGGTACCGATCGTTTGCCGAATACATTGTGAGCGACAAATTCTCCATCAGCGGAACACCCGTCACCGTCAGGATGGACAAGAACGTCCTTGCGCTGTCGTCCGTCAACAAGGAAAATCCAACTGAGAAGGCGAACATAGAGCTCCGCCCTGTCTGGAAGCTCGTGCCGGTGCCGGAGGATGTTGATCCTTCAAGCAAGCGCGAGAAAACCTCGCAGCCTCATGCTGCCAAAAAGGAAAGCGCGGCCGAACCGAGCCCGCCAGGCAATGTCAGTGGGACGAGCATGGAAGAGCGCTATCGTGCTTGCAGAAAACTCGTCAAAGGATTTGCCCGGCGCGAGGCTTGTGCCCGAACGGGCGTGATCTAGCACCGGCGGGACATCCGGCCGCTAAACCAATCCCTTGATGAGGGCAATGCCTCAGCGATGTGCGTGATCCGCGCGATCGAGCGACTCCAGCGTCGAGGCATTTGCGCAGAAGCCGTGGTAGTTCTCCGCGGCGGTGCCGTCGGCCAGCTCGCGATCGCACCGGCCTTTGTGGCTGCAAAGCGCGCACACCCGCTCCATGTCGCGCAGCAGTAGGGGCTGCGCGCGGCCGAGCCCTTCGGCGCTGATGCCGAGCTGCTCCAGCATCTTCGGCAGCTCGTCGGCGGAGTGCTTGCCGTGGCGGACCAGCTCCTCCAGATCGTCAGGCGCGATCCGCAGATCTTGCGCGATCCGATCGAAATCGGCGCGGTCGAGCTGCCGGATCTCGTTCAGCTCGCGGCGATGCTTCAGCCAGCTTGCAAAGGACTCGATGAGGTCCTGGACAATGGGATAAGGCCTGGTGGCGGTGCTCATGCGAAGCTCCATTCGAACGGCGGAATTGGAGCGAGACTAGGCACAATGGTGCAGGTGCGCGTTGCGCTGGATCAAACAGCGATGATGGGACCGCGGCCTCCGGTGCACCTCTCCCGCTTGCGGGAGAGGTCGGCGCGCCCGGGCGATGCGAAGCATCGTCCCGCGCGCCCGGGGTGGGGTGTGGGCGCGGGGGGGTTGTTTGTGCGGCGCCCCCCGCTCCCCCCCCCGCCCCCCGGCACGGGGGGCGGGGGCGCGCGGCG
>NZ_JBVVPT010000021.1:30285-51837 GCF_055811715.1 Bradyrhizobium sp. WSM4872
AAGCGCGCGGCACAACAAAAAGACCCCGGGGCCAGCGCGGGCTATTGGCCGATGTGCCCCCCGCGGGGGGTGCGGCCGGCCCCCCCCCCGGTGGGGGGTGGGGGCGGCGCGCCCGGGCGAGGCGAAGCATCGACCCGCGCGCCGGGTGAGGGTTCTCTCCTCTAGGGGATTATCCCGTTGTGGAGACACCCTCTCCCCAGCCCTCTCCCGCAAGCGGGAGAGGGAGCGCACCTCTTGCGCGGCAGCTAGCCGAACCGCTCCGCCGCCCACGCATACAGGCTGCCCGGGATCGGTTTCTCACTACCCCTTCCCTTGGGCGAGATGTGCAGGCCGATGATCTCGCGGTCGGTGACGAGGCCAAGATAGCTCGAGGGATCGAAGAACAGTTTTGGCTCGGCATGCACGGCGTAGAACGATTGCTTCGGCAGTGCGTTTTGCAGCTCGCCGGTGCGACGCGCGAGCGCGGTGAGTGCCGCCGGCCCGAAGATCGCGACGCGGATGTCGGAGAGGCGGTTCGAGCCGCCGCGCAGGCGGCGCATCGCAAACGTGACGCGATGGCGCAGCGACAGCCAGTTCGGCGTCAGCTCCTCCTGCTCCATCAGCTCTTCGAAGGCGGCAACGATGCCGTGCTGGGGCGGAAGGTAAATCACGGAGTTGCCGAGCTGGCGTGGCCGCTCCCACGCGAAATAGGGCTTTGCCGGATCGATCTCGACCGGCCTGAGCAGCAGCACGTCTGCGTCGAGCCAGAGGCCGAGGCCCTTCGCCATCAGCTTCATGCGGAAGAAGTCGCTGAACTGAAGCGTGGTCCAGTCGCGCCAGCTGCCGTCCGGCTGCGGCGGCCGCAATCGTTCCGAGAACGCATGCGGCAGGATCGCCTCGGCATCCGCGTTGCCGATGCCCGCGGGCAGGCCGGGAATGGTGTCAAAACTGTAGACCGTGACCTTGTGGCCGGCAGCCAGCTGCGAGCGCAGACAGGTCTGGCGCAGGGCGTCCATCGGGCCATGCCAAAAGGTGACGATGTCAGGCAACATGGGCGCAAGCTATAGAGGACAACACTGGCAAAGAAAAAGCCCCGGCGCTGTCAGCACCGGGGCTCGAAACTCAGATCAATTTCAGGCCCAGGCGCGTTCGCGCTTGAGCTTGTCCTCATAGGTGTCGATCGAGGCCTTCTTCTCCATCGTCAGGCCGATGTCGTCGAGGCCGTTGATCAGGCAGTGCTTGCGGAACGGGTCGATCTCGAACTTGACCTTGCCGCCGTCGGGGCCGCGGATCTCCTGGTTCGGCAGGTCGATCGTCAGCGTCGCGTTGGCGCCGCGCTCGGCGTCGTCGAACAGCTTGTCGAGGTCTTCCTGGGCAACGCGGATCGGCAGAATGCCGTTCTTGAAGCAGTTGTTGTAGAAGATATCGCCGAACGAGGTCGAGATCACGCAGCGGATGCCGAAGTCGAGCAGCGCCCAGGGCGCATGCTCGCGGCTCGAGCCGCAGCCGAAATTGTCGCCGGCGACCAGCACCTTCGCATTGCGATAGGCGGGCTGGTTGAGGACGAAATCAGGATTCTCGCTGCCGTCGTCCTTGTAGCGCTGCTCGGAGAAGAGCCCCTTGCCAAGGCCGGTGCGCTTGATGGTCTTGAGGTACTGCTTCGGAATGATCATGTCGGTGTCGACATTGATGATCTTCAGCGGCGCCGCGACGCCTTCCAGCGTGGTGAACTTGTCCATGGTTGCGCTTTCCCGGGTGGTCTAGGGAACCGGTATTTATCGCGATCGGGGCGGAAATCCTAGGCCGAATTCGACAGATCTCGTCTGCCTAACCGGGCTCTTGAGCTTCGATCGCCGCCATATCGTCGTCCGACAGGCCGAAATGATGGCCGATCTCGTGGATCAGGACGTGGCGGATGATATGGCCGAGGCTTTCGTCGTGCTCGGCCCAATAATCCAGGATCGGCCGGCGGTAGAGCCAGACCATGTTGGGCAGCCGCGCCACGTCGCCAAAACTCTGCTGCGGCAGGCCGACGCCCTGGAACAGGCCGAGCAGGTCGAACTCGCTCTCGCATGCCATTTCGTCCAGGACTTCCTCGGTCGGGAAGTCGTCGACGCGGATGATCACGCCCTCGCACAGCCTACGAAACTCCGCCGGCAGGCGTTCGAACACTTCGTGCGCCATCGCTTCCATTTCGGCCAGCGAAGGCGCTTTCAATTCCGTCCACATGGGCCTCTCATAGCGTGGGTTTCGCCGCGATGCATCCGGCTTTATAAGCGCGGCGAGGTTGACGGGCGCCATCAAAACGGGGAGCGTAGGCCTCGAAGTGGACGTTTAAATGGGCGGAAAAATGCGAGCGAAAACAGCGCTGACGCTACTGTGCATGGGGTTGTTTTCGCAGTTTTGCGTTGGCGCGGAGGCCCAGACCGCGGCTCCCGGGATCAGGCTGGCCCAGGCGGCCTCGCGAGACGATCTGCCGCCGCCGCGCAAGCGGCCCCCGGCGCGCCTGCGCGTCACGCCCTATTACAGTCGGGATGGCGTCTATCCCCGCTACAATCCCGGTCCCGATGCGGTCCGCGAATGCAACGCCACCTATGTGCAGGAATATCGCCCCAGCGGCACGGTGATCGTGCCGCATATGAGCTGCTACTGGCGCCGGGGCTGATACGAGCGCGATGCCGTCGCGCGCCTGAGGCGGAGGTCGTCATGACGAGATGGTTCGCATTGGCGGTTGCCGTCGGGCTTGCCGCAGGCCTGCCTCACGCGTCCGCTGCGCACAGGGTGACGAAGCTGCCTGATGCGTCGGCCGGGCGCGCGGTGTTCGACGGGCGCCGACATGTGCGGTCCGACGTCGTGCGATACGCCCCGCGTCCCGATCCGCATTACTACGCGCGGCCGGTCTTCTACCGCCCTTATCCCTACGGCGTGCCGGCACCGTTCGTGCTCGGCTTCGGGCCGTGGTGGTGACGTCGCGGTGCGGCGCACGTCGTTCATTCATGAGGCATTCACGTCGCTGTCCCTAATTTAATCTTGGGAGCGACCGCCAATGAACAGGGATGACGCGAGCCGGGAGTGAGCGTCGCAACTCCGCTGTCCAGATTCAGGGAGAAGTCCATGCTGAGAATATTGGGTCTCAGGGCAAGCCCGATGCGCTTGCTCGGGATTGCGGCCGCCGCGACGCTGATGCTGTCGGCCGGAACGACGCGTCGTGCTGAAGCGATGACTCCAATCAATCCGACCGCGTTGCCTGCGGCGAAGGCCGCAAGTGACGACATGATCCAGGTTCGCCACGGCGGCGGTGGCGGCGGTGGGCATGGTGGCGGCGGCTTCCATGGCGGCGGCGGTTTCCACGGTGGAGGCGGCTTCCACGGTGGCGGAGGACATATCGGTGGCTTCCGCGGCGGTGGTTTCCACGCGGGTGGCTTCCGCGCCGCGCCGGCCTTTCATGGCGGCGGCTATCGCTACGGCGGAATTCGCCACTATGGTGGAGGCGGATTCCATCGCTACGGCGTCTATCGCCCGCACTACGGCTATCGTCATTTCCACCGGCGCTATTACGGCGGCTACTATCCCTATTATCACCATCCGCGCCGCTGCCGGGTCATCTGGACCTATTACGGCCCGCGCCGCGTCTGCCGCTGGCATCGCTGGCACCATCCGTACCGCTATTGGTAATGTGAGTTGTGTCGTCATGCCCGGGCTTGTCCCGGGCATCCACGATCTTTCTGTGCAAGTCTAAGAACGTGGATGGCCGGGACGAGCCCGGCCATGACGGAGAACGTCGGTTAAACCCAATCCTTCAGTTTCCACGTCGCCGACGTCCATCGCGTCAGGTTCTCGATCTTCCACTGCTTGAACATCGCCGGCGGCCAGCGGCTGAGCTTCGAGGTCTCCTCGGCTTCGGGCTTGGCGACCATGCGCAGCGGTGCCGCGCGCCGCCGATGCTGGGGCGTCGCCGCGCTGATCAGATCGACATATTCAGGCTTGCTGGCCATGAGCTCGTGTCCTCGCGAAACCCTCGCGAGGACGCAGTGTCGGCGCTGCGGATTAACGGCGGTTTGCCGCAATCGCTCAAATTAAAGCGAGCGGCTTACCGCCACTCCCTGATGTCGACGAAGTGACCCGCGATCGCCGCGGCCGCCGCCATCGCCGGCGACACCAGATGGGTGCGGCCCTTGAAGCCCTGGCGGCCCTCGAAGTTGCGGTTCGACGTCGAGGCGCAGCGCTCTTCCGGAGCCAGCTTGTCGGGGTTCATCGCGAGGCACATCGAGCAACCGGGCTCGCGCCATTCGAAACCGGCCTTGATGAAGATCTTGTCCAGGCCTTCAGCCTCGGCCTGTTCCTTCACGAGGCCGGACCCCGGCACGACCATGGCGTTGACGCCGCCTGCGACCTGCTTGCCTTCCGCGATCTTGGCGGCGGCGCGCAGATCCTCGATCCGGCCGTTGGTGCAGGAGCCGATGAAGATGCGGTCGAGCTTGATGTCGGTGATCTTCGTCCCCGCGGTCAGGCCCATATATTTCAGCGCGCGGTGCTTCGACAGGCGCTTGGCCTCGTCCGCGATCTTGTCGGGATCCGGCACGCTGCCGGTGACCGAGATCACGTCTTCAGGGCTCGTGCCCCAGGTCACGATCGGCGGCAGCTTCGCTGCATCGAGCCGCAGCTCGTGGTCGAAATGCGCGCCCTCGTCCGAGCGCAACTTCTCCCAGTAGCGCATCGCCGCGTCCCAATCCGCGCCCTTCGGTGCCTTCGGACGGCCGCGCAGAAAGTCGAACGCCTTCTGGTCCGGCGCGACCAGGCCGGCGCGCGCGCCGCCTTCGATCGACATGTTGCAGACCGTCATGCGGCCTTCCATGCTGAGCGCGCGGATCGCGTCGCCGGCGTATTCGAGCACGTAGCCGGTGCCGCCCGCGGTGCCGATCTCGCCGATGATCGCGAGGATGATGTCCTTGCCCGTCACGCCGTCAGGCAATTTGCCGTCGACGGTGACGCGCATGTTCTTCGCCTTCTTCTGGATCAGCGTCTGCGTCGCCAGCACATGCTCGACTTCCGACGTGCCGATGCCGTGCGCGAGCGCGCCGAACGCACCATGCGTCGAGGTGTGGCTGTCACCGCAGACGATGGTGGTGCCGGGCAGCGTGAACCCCTGCTCGGGGCCGATGACGTGGACGACGCCCTGACGCTTGTCGAACTCGTCATAATATTCGATGCCGAATTCCCTGGCGTTGTCGGCCAGCGCCTTGATCTGCTCGATACTTTCAGGGTCCGGGTTCGGCTTGGTGCGGTCGGTGGTCGGCACGTTGTGATCGACGACGGCCAGCGTCTTCTCGGGTGCGTGGACCTTGCGCCCGGTGGCGCGCAGGCCTTCGAACGCCTGCGGTGAAGTGACCTCGTGCACGAGATGGCGATCGATATAGAGCAGGCAGGTGCCGTCCTCGGCTTCGTGCACCAGATGGTCGTTCCAGATCTTGTCGTACAATGTGGTCGGCTTGGACATGAGCGTCAGCTCCAGGAATGTTGTGTCGAGCGGGTTGCGCGGCTGGCGCGCGGGGCAACAAAATCGTCAGCGCAGCTTTTATGCTGCGCGCGTAAGCTCTGACGTTGCCGAGGTCGCGAAGCGTCCGAAGAACCGGCCGGGCAGCCGCGAACGATCGTCGATGACGACGCGCTTGACGGGCGAGAGGCTGGTCAAATCTGGAAACATTCCAAGAATATATAGCAGGCCGAACCGGAATCGCGAGGGCTTTGACGCGCACGGCTGACGCAACAAAAAAGCGCGGGCTTTGGCCCCGCGCTTTTGGAAACTCGCTTGTAAGCGGAGCTTACTCGTTGACGGCAGCCGGGCGGTCCTGCTTCTTCTCGACGATGCGGGCCGACTTGCCGCGAAGGTTGCGGAGATAATAAAGCTTGGCGCGACGCACCTTGCCGCGACGCACCACCTTGATCGAGTCGATCATCGGCGACATCACCGGGAACACGCGCTCCACGCCTTCGCCGTACGAAATTTTGCGCACCGTGAAGCTCTCGTTGAGACCACCGCCGGAACGGCCGATGCAAACGCCTTCATAGGCCTGCACGCGGGTGCGGTCGCCTTCGACGACCTTCACGTTGACAATCACGGTATCGCCGGGGCCGAACTCCGGGATCTCCTTGCTGGCGGAGAGCTTGTCGAATTGCTCTTTTTCGAGCTGTTGGATCAGGTTCATGGGTAAATCTCCATCGGCGCGCCCAGCCTTGGAAAACGGGGGCTGCGCGAAATTCGTTTATCCAGCCATTGCGGATGTGGCCGCTGCTATAAGGCAAGCCGGAGCGTTTGTCACCCGTCTGTCTTGTTTTTTGGCGTTTTTTGGCGTCCGGCCCGATTCGGGACTTTGCTCGGGATCTGGGCCCACAAATCCGGTCGCCGGGCCGCCGTCAGGGCCTCGGATTCCGCCCGCCGCCAGCTGGCGACCTTGGCATGGTCACCGGAGGTCAGGACATCAGGGATCGGTGCCCCCTCGAACAGCTGCGGGCGGGTGTACTGGGGGTATTCGAGCAATCCGTCCGAAAAGCTTTCCTCGGTTCCCGAGGCTTCCTTGCCCATCACGCCCGGTAGCAGCCGGACGCAGGCGTCAATCAGGGCCAGGGCTGCGATTTCACCGCCGGAGAGCACGTAATCGCCGATCGAGACCTCCTCCAGGCCTCGCCCGTCGATCACGCGCTGGTCCACCCCCTCGAACCGCCCGCAGACGATCAGGGGACCCGGGCCCTTGGCCAGTTCCAGGACACGGGCCTGGGTCAATGGCCGACCCCTCGGGCTCATCAGCAGTTTCGGCCGGTCCGGGCCGATCGCGGCGGCATCGATGGCGGCCGCCAGAACATCGGCCCGAAGCACCATGCCCGGTCCACCGCCGGCCGGGGTGTCATCGACACTGCGATGGCGGTCGGTGGCCGAGGCCCGGATGTCCCGCGCCTCCAGTTCCCAGAGCCCGCCAGCGAGCGCCCGGCCAGCCAGGCTCACGCCGAGCGGCCCCGGAAACATCTCCGGAAACAGCGTCAGCACCGTCGCGCGCCAGGGTGAGGAGGTGGTCATCGGATCTCAGTTATTGTCGTCCCGGACAAGCGGAGCGCAGATCCGGGACCCATAACCACCGCACTTCGTTTTGCGACGGCTGGAGCGATCAGCTTAGCCAAAAATTCTGGCCTGTGGTTATGGGTCCCGGCCCCCCGTGCGCAAGTTGCGCACTAGGCCGGGACGACTCGGGGAGGAATCCTCCTCCGTGTCCTCTGCCTCGATCTCCTGCGGCAGCGCGATCACGACGCGGCCGCCGGCGATGTCGACCTCCGGCACCACCGCGTCCGTGAACGGCAGCAGCATCGTGGTGCCTGTGGGCGGTGCGATCTCGATGATGTCGCCGGCGCCGAAATTGTGGATCGCGAGCACGCGGCCGAGCGCATCGCCCGCCGTGGTCACGGCGGCGAGCCCGATCAGATCGGTGTGGTAATATTCGCCCTCGTCGGTCGCGGGCAGCTTTTCGCGCGCGACGTAGAGCTCGATGCCGTTGAGGCGCTCGGCCTCATCGCGGGTCGTGACGCCCTTGAACGTCGCAACCAGATGATCCTTGGCCGCGCGTGCCGTTGCGACCTCGAACTGGCGCTTGCCGTCCTTGGACGAGAGCAGGCCGTAGCTCCGCACGGCAAATGGATCTTCCGTGAAGGTCCACAGTTTGACCGCGCCGCGCACCCCATGCGCGGCGCCGATCCGCGCGACGCAGACCAGCGCCGGCATGATCTGACCTTAACCCTTCGCGGCGGCTTCGGCCTGCGCCTTGCGCTCCTTGCGCGGCACGGCCTTCTCCGGATTGTTGCGCACTTCGCGCTTCTTGACGCCGGCGGCGTCGAGGAAGCGCGACACACGGTCCGACGGCTGCGCGCCCTTGGCGAGCCAGGCCTTCACCTTGTCCATGTCGAGCTTCAGACGGGTCTCGTTGTCCTTCGGCAGCAGCGGGTTGAAATAGCCGAGACGCTCGATGAAGCGGCCATCGCGGGGAAAACGCGAATCGGCGACGACGACGTGATAGACGGGACGCTTCTTGGTGCCTGCACGAGCGAGACGGATAACGACGGACATCTAAGTTCTCCTTCAAAGTACGTTTTGTTCGGTTGATTGGTATTCCGCGTTGCGCGAGACCGTTGCGATCTCCCGCGACGAATTCCTCATTTCTTCTTGCCCGGGAAACCGCCGAGGCCCGGCAGCATCGGCTTGCCGCTCAGCCCGGTCAGGCCCGGAACGTTCGGCAGACCCTGGCGCAGCCCGGCAGGTAAATCCTTCGGCAGGCTGGGCAGACCTTGTCCGCCGCCACCCTGCATCTTTTCCTGCAGCGCCTTCATCTCTTCCGGCGAAGGCGGCTTCATGCCGCCGCCAAAGCCCATCGCCTGCGCGATGCCGGCGAGCGGACCGCGCTTGCCGGAGCCCATGGCCTTCATCATGTCGGCCATGTTCCGGTGCATCTTCAGCAGCTTGTTGACCTGCTCGACGCTCTGGCCGGAACCTGCGGCGATGCGCTTCTTGCGGCTGGCCTTGAGCAGATCGGGATGACGGCGCTCGTCGCGCGTCATGGAATCGATCACCGCGACCTGGCGCTTCAAGATCTTGTCGTCGATGCCGGCGGCCGCGATCTGGTTCTTCATCTTGGCGATGCCGGGCATCATGCCCATCAGGCCGCTGATACCGCCCATATTGGCCATCTGCGACAGCTGCTCGCGCATGTCGTTGAGGTCGAACTGACCCTTGCGCATCCGCTCTGCGGTGCGCGCGGCCTTTTCGGCATCGATGTTGGCGGCAGCGCGTTCGACCAGCGAGACGACGTCGCCCATGCCGAGGATGCGGCCGGCGATACGATCAGGATGGAAATCCTCCAGCGCGTCGGTCTTTTCACCGGTGCCGAGCAGCTTGATCGGCTTGCCGGTGACCGCGCGCATCGACAGCGCGGCGCCGCCGCGGCCGTCGCCGTCGACTCGTGTCAGCACGATGCCGGTGAGGCCGACGCGCTCGTCGAAGGCGCGGGCGAGATTGACGGCGTCCTGGCCGGTGAGGCTGTCTGCCACCAGCAGCACTTCATGCGGATTGGCAGCGGCTTTGATGGCTGCCGCTTCCGCCATCATCTCTTCGTCGAGCGTGGTGCGGCCGGCGGTATCGAGCAGCACGACGTCGTAGCCGCCGAGCTTGCCGGCCTCGAGCGCGCGCTTCGCGATCTGCGCCGGCTGCTGGCCGGCAACGATCGGCAGCGTCGGAATGTCGAGGTCGCGGCCCAGTACGGCCAGCTGCTCCATCGCCGCGGGACGATAGATGTCGAGCGAGGCCATCAGCACCTTGCGCTTGTCGCGCTGGACCATGCGACGGGCGAGCTTTGCGGTGGTGGTGGTCTTGCCGGAGCCTTGCAGGCCGACCATCATGATCGGCACCGGCGGCACGGAATTGATGTCGATGGTCTGGCTTTCGGCGCCGAGCGTGTTGATCAGTTCGTCATGGACGATCTTGACCACCATCTGGCCGGGTGTCACCGATTTGACAACGGTGGCGCCGATCGCCTGCTCGCGGACGCGTTCGGTGAAGCTGCGCACCACTTCGAGGGCGACGTCGGCTTCCAGCAGCGCACGGCGCACCTCGCGCATGGCGGCGTCGACGTCCTTTTCGGTCAGCGCACCGCGCCCCGTCAGACGATCGAGAATGCCGCCAAGCCGTTCCGACAGATTGTCGAACAATGCCGTTGTCCCTTTTCCACCTCCCCCGCAAGCGCGGAGAAGGGAGCAGAAAATCCAAACACCTTCACGCCCGAGGGCGCACAGCGCTGTCGGGCGTTGGCCTCTGGCCTCTGGGACCAGTCGGCGGGTCGAAAAGAAAGCCTTTCCGAGAAAGTGGCCGGGTTAAACGCCGCGGCCGCCCGAAAGTCAAGGAAAGTTAGGGTGGCCGGGGCGGCTTTGGAAGGCAAAGCCTTGAAAAGATGAACTTTCTTGCGGCGGGTTCCTTTTCCGCAGACCCCGCCCATATAGCGGTGATGTCTTGCCCCTCCGACCATCCCTGAAGCCAGACCCGTGCCGATCACCCGCCGCCGCCTTTTCGGACTGCTCGCCGGGGCTGGCGCATTGGTCGGCGTGCCCTCCCTTTGGATGTCTCGCATGAAGACCTACGACGGCCCGGTCTCCGACCATTTCGACGGACTGACCTTCTTCGATCCGGACGGCGCGCCGCCACGATCGCTTCGTGAGGTCCTGCGCTGGCAGTTCGGCGGCAAGCGGCAGCGCGCGACCTGGCCGGATTGGGCGCCGAGCCCCCATGCCGACACCCCGCCGGACCGCGTCGACGGCGACAAGGTGCGGCTCTCTTTCGTCGGCCACGCCAGCTGGCTGATCCAGACCGGCGGCCTCAACATCCTCGTCGATCCCGTCTGGTCGACGCGGGTCTCGCCCGTCAGCTTCGCCGGGCCGAAGCGGCACAACGATCCCGGCATCGCCTTCGATCATTTGCCGAAGATCGATGTCGTGCTGGTCTCGCACGGCCATTACGATCATCTCGACATGGCGACGTTGTCGCGGCTCGCCAAGAATTTTGCCCCGCGTGTGGTGACCCCGCTCGGCAATGACGTCACGATGCGCAGCACCGATGCGACGATCAAGGTGGACGCGTTCGACTGGCATGATCGCGTCGAACTCGGTGGCGGCATCGCCATGACGCTGGTGCCGACCCGGCACTGGTCGGCGCGCGGGATGTTCGATCGCAACAAGGCGCTGTGGGCGAGTTTCGTGCTGGAGACGCCGGCGGGGAAAATCTACGTCGTCTGCGATTCCGGCTATGGCGATGGCGGGCATTTCCGCCGCGTCGCCGAGAAGCACGGCCCGTTACGCCTGGCGATCCTCCCGATCGGCGCCTACGAGCCGCGCTGGTTCATGCGCGATCAGCACATGAACCCGGAAGACGCGGTGAAGGCGCTCGCGGATTGCGGCGCGCAAGCCGCACTCGGGCATCACCACGGCACGTTCCAGCTGACCGATGAAGCAATCGATGCGCCGGCGAAGGCGCTGGTCGAGGCACTCGACGCCGCGAAGGTTCCGCAGGAAAGATTTGTGGCGATGAAGCCCGGGCAGGTGGTGGAGATCTGACTCCCTCGTGCGATTTATCTCCGCTGTCGTCCCGGACAAGCGGAGCGCAGATCCGGGACCCATAGCCACAGGGAGAAGTTTGGCGAAGATTCGGAGTTACCTGTGTCGCGTCACAACCACTCCCTGTGGTTATGGGTCTCGGCCTGCGCCGGGACGACACCGTTGTTGTGGCCGGCAGTGTGCCTCTTAGGGCCTACGGCCCCGTCTTGATCGCCCAGCTCACATTCACCGTCACCGCCAGCGTTTCCTCGCCCGGCGCGACCGCGGCCTGCGGTGCGGCCATCGGAGCTGCGGCCATGCGTCCCTTGAACAGCGGCATCGGGGCGCCGCCTTCGGACACGCTGAGCGGCGCGCCGAGCGTGACGCCGGTGGCTCTGGCGTAGATCTCCGCTTTGCGGCGAGCGTCTGCGAGAGCCTTCTCGCGGGCATCGTCGAGCAATTTCGAGGCCTGCGTCACCTCGAAGGAGATGTTGCCGATATCGTTGGCGCCGGCGCCGACCAGCGTGTCGATGATGGCGGCGACCTTGGTCACGTCGCGGATCTTCACGGTGACGCGGTTGGAGGCGCGGAAGCCGACCACGGGCGAGGCGCCGGTGGATTTGTTCTGACCGTATTGCGGCTGCAGCGACAGCCGCGAGGTCTGGTAATCCTTCTCGTCAATGCCTGCGCCCTTCAGCGCCAGCAGCACCTTGCCCATCGCGGCGTTGTTGGCGTCGGACGCTTCCTTGGCCGATTTGGCGTCGTTGGCGACGCCGGCGTCGATCTGCGCGAGATCAGGCGCGGCGGAGATCGTAGCTTCGCCGCTCACCGAAATCGCTGCCGGAAAATCATCGGCGAGCGCGGGCGCTGCCAGCAGTGCGGCGGCAGACGTAACGAGGGAGGTCAAAAGGATGGCAGGCTTTTTCATCGGTCTCACTTCAGCGGCACGAAAACATTGATCACGAGCTTGTCCTCGGCCGTCTTCAGGGGATCGGTGAGGTATTCCTCGATGAAGGTGTCCTTGGCTTCCAGCTTCTTGTCGTCGAGATGATTGGTGATCGCCTCGTAGGTGTTGTCCATGTTGTCGTAGGAGCCGCGGTGGACGAATTTCAGCGCCTTGCCCTCCGGCGATTTACCGATGCTCATGTCCTTGGGCAGGTTCTTCGGATCCTGCTCGACCGGGATCTCGGCAAGGAAGGTGAAGCCGGTGTCGTCGGTCGAGGTGTAGACGATCATCGAATTGCCGGCGTGCTTGATACCCTGCTTGTCCAGCAGCGTGTTCAGCGCCTTGAAGGCGTCGATCAGCGTGTCGAAGGCCGAGTCCCAATTGGCAGTGCCCTTGACCATCACGACCTTCCTGGACTCGAGCGTGGTCTCCTGGCCGAAGGGATCGGCCGTCTGCACGGGAGCCGGCGTCGCGGCGGCAGCCGGGGGCGGAGTGGCCGGGCTGGGTGAGGCACTGGCGGCGGGCGAGGGGGCAGGGGACGTTGCAGGGCTTGGCGAGGCGCTGCCCGCCGGCGAGGGCGTGGCCACGGGTGCAGCGCTCGCGGCCGGGGCGGGCGAAGCTGACGGGGCCGGCGAGGGGCTCGCCGATGCGGCCGGCGCCGGGCTAGGCGTTTGGGCCAGCGTGGCGGACAGACCAAACGACAAGGCCGCTGCCGGGATCAGCGCGGCTAAAGCGAGACGACGAAACCTGAACATTTTATTCTCCCCAATAGCTTATCCGCCAAGGCCTTGCGTCCCCGAGGCCTCAACCCGGCCGCATGTCCCGGATCGCGCGAATTTCGCCGTTCTAACACGCGAGCGCCGAATTCGTCCCATGACAGATGCGTCATGGCAGAGGTCCTGGCTCTCGGCGGCAAATCGCTGGCCAAGCCGCCAAGGATCGCCATATAAGGCAGGCGAAATTCGGGAATTTTCATGAGCGCGCTGGCCAACCACGCATTTGCCAAGATGAACGGCATCGGCAACGAGATCGTCGTTGTCGACATGCGCGATTCCACCTCAAAGATCACCCCCGACGATGCCCGCGCAGTGGCATCGGCCCGAGGCGGCGTGCCCTACGACCAGCTTATGGTGCTGCAGAAGCCGCGCTTCGACGGCACCGAAGCTTTCATCAGCATCTACAACTGTGACGGCTCCGAGGCCGGCGCCTGCGGCAACGGCATGCGCTGCGTGGTGCGCCGCGTCTTCGAGAAGACCGGCCAGACCAATGCAACGTTCGAGACCGCCGCGGGCCTGCTCAACGCCTGGCAGGGTCCGGCGCCGGATCTTTATACGGTGGACATGGGCGCGCCGAAGTTCGGCTGGCAGGACATTCCGCTCGACCAGGAATTCCGCGACACCCGCTATATCGAATTGCAGATCGGCCCGATCGACAATCCGATCCTGCATTCGCCGTCGGTGGTCAGCATGGGCAATCCGCATGCGATTTTCTGGGTCGATGACGTCAACGCCTACGATCTCGAGCGTTTCGGTCCGCTGCTGGAAAACCACCCGATCTTCCCCGAGCGCGCCAACATCACGCTCGCCCATATCGTCGATTCCCAGCACATCACGATCCGCACCTGGGAGCGCGGCGCCGGCTTGACCAAGGCCTGCGGCTCGGCCGCTTGTGCCACGGCGGTTGCGGCGGCTCGGCTGAAGCGCGCCGAGCGCAATGTCGAGATCACGCTGCCCGGCGGCAAGCTCGGGATCGAATGGCGCGAGCGCGACGATCACGTGCTGATGACGGGCACGGCGACCTTCGAATATGAAGGCAATTTCGATCCCGCGCTGTTCGCGCCGGTCGGGTGATGAGCGTCGACATCGTCACCTTCGGCTGCCGCCTCAACGCCTTCGAGGCCGAGGTGATCCGCCGCGAGGCCGAGGGCGCGGGACTCGCTGATACCATCGTCATCAACAGCTGCGCCGTGACCAACGAGGCGGTGGCGCAGGCGCGGCAGTCGATCCGCAAGCTGAAGCGCGAGCGGCCGGGTTCGCGCATCGTCGTCACCGGTTGCGCGGCGCAGACGCAAAGCGGCATGTTTGCCGAGATGGCCGAGGTCGACCGCGTCGTCGGCAATGACGACAAGATGCGATCGTCCGCATGGCGCGCGGCGCGGGCGGCGTTCGATCTCGGTGCGAGCGAAAAAATCGCCGTCAGCGACATCATGGCGGTGAAGGCGATGGCGCCGCATCTCGTCGACGGATTTGCGCGGGGCCTGCCGCGCGTGTTCGTGCAGGTGCAGAACGGCTGCGACCATCGCTGCACCTTCTGCATCATTCCGTTCGGCCGCGGCAATTCGCGCTCGGTGCCGATGGGCGGGGTGGTCGATCAGGTCCGGGCATTGGCCGAGCGCGGCCATGCCGAGATCGTCTTGACCGGGGTCGATCTCACCAGTTACGGCACTGACCTGCCGGGCGCGCCGAAACTCGGCATGCTGACGAAGCAGATCTTGCGGCATGTGCCGGAGCTGAGGCGCCTGCGCATCTCCTCGATCGATTCGATCGAGGCGGACAGCGAC
This sequence comes from Bradyrhizobium sp. WSM4872, assembly GCF_055811715.1. Taxonomy (NCBI): domain Bacteria; kingdom Pseudomonadati; phylum Pseudomonadota; class Alphaproteobacteria; order Hyphomicrobiales; family Nitrobacteraceae; genus Bradyrhizobium; species Bradyrhizobium sp. WSM4872. The sequence continues at coordinate 44,889 of NZ_JBVVPT010000021.1, forward strand.
CTGTTGGATGCCATCGCCGAGGATCCGCGGTTGATGCCGCATCTGCACCTGTCGCTGCAGTCCGGTGACGACTTGATTTTGAAGCGCATGAAGCGGCGGCATACGCGCGGCGACGCCATCGCGTTCTGCGACCAGGTCCGCCGCCTGCGCCCGGATATCGCGCTGGGTGCCGACATCATTGCGGGCTTTCCGACCGAGACCGAGGAGATGTTCTCGCGCTCGCTCGACCTGGTCGAGGAATGCGGCCTGGCCTTCCTCCACGTTTTCCCCTATTCGCCGCGTCCCGGCACGCCGGCCGCGCGGATGCCGCAGGTGGCGGGCGGCGCGATCAAGCAGCGTGCGAAACGGCTACGCTCGGCCGGAGAGGCTGCGCTTCTGCAGCGGCTGCAAGCCGAGATCGGCGCCAGGCGCGAGGTGCTGATCGAAAGCGACGGTCAGGGACGGACGGAGCATTATCTGCCGGTGGCAATTGCGGGCGAGCGTATCGGCAGTGTCGTGCCGCTGCGGATCGCCGGTCGTGATGGCGTGCGGCTGACGACGTAATTTGCCGTCATTCCACAACTGCATCCCCAACGTCGTCCTGGCGAAAGCCAGGATCCATTACCCCAAGGAGAGGTTGTTGCACGCAATTGCCAACTACAAGTCTTCGCCAAACTGAATTCGGTGGTTATGGGTCCTGGCTTTCGCCAGGACGACGGCGGAGGGCGCAGCGCGGCCCAAAACGCATACCTTAAGACGCCCGCACCTGCCAGAACCGCAGCGTCCGCCGCGCATTCTCCGGGGTCATGCGTGCGTAATGGCTTTGAGCCCTTGCGATATCGGGCGGCTTCATCGCGCCGCTCGCAAACCGGCTCTGAAGCACGGCCGCGGTTGTTTCCCAGCTGAGTTGCGCCGCCTTGCACGGCACCAGCAGGCCGTCCTCGCGCAGGCTTTGCATCAGCGGGCGAATCACTTCCACGGTCGATCCCGACAATGCGGCCAATGCGGCCACCGCTTCTTCGTAGCGCCGTTGCGTGGCGAAGCCGAGCAGCGTCGCTTCGCTGAGCTGGCCGGCCGCCTTGAGGCCTGCGACGGCGCGCTTGGCACCTTCGAAATCGCGGACGCCCGACATCTCGCGCTCGACACCGGCGGTGACGGCGGCGATCGCGGTCTGGATCTCCTCGAACAGATGCGGCGGCGCGCGCGACAACAGGCGGGTCCGCACGGCATCGCTCGCCGAGCGCAGCAATTGACGACGCAGGTCCGACGGCAGATCGACGCGGACGCCAACGCTGACAGCGAGCTCGGGGTCGGCCTCGGCCTGTCCGACGATGACGGCAAATCCGTTTCCGGACACGCGCGCGCCGGGATTGGCGGCGAGCCGGCGGCTGACGCTGGGATAGCGTCGCGCCAGCAGCGCATCGGTGACGATCTCCTTCAGCCACCAGCGTCCGGCGACTGCGAGCAGATGCGGTTCGCCCTTGGATGATGCGATCTGCACCAGCGCGCCGTCGTCGAGGCGCGCGGATTCCTGCAGCACGGGACCGGCGATGCGGATTTCGTCATTGTTGGCGAGGCGGCGAATGACCGATGGCGGCGCCTGCGCGATCGGGGCGAGCTGCGCGCTGATCTCGGCGAGCGCAACGCGTGCGCCCATGTCGGCGATGGCGCGGAGCTCGATGGTGCCGATCAGGCGATCGAGCACGTCGTCGAACAGCGCGATCTGCTCGTCGTCGAAACTGCCGGCGGAGGACAGGAACAGGTCGGTGACGCGGCGGGCTGTTGCCAGGCCCTTTTCCGCGGAGCCAGTCCGAAGCGCGGACTCGACCTCGTCGATGATCGATAACTCGGCCGTGGACATGACGCGCAGCTCGTCCTGAGCAGATTGACGGAAGCTTGTTCTAAGCAACCGTTATCATTAGCGACGAGCACTGAACGTTTCGTAAACTATAGGGAGAGCTGGTGGCTTCGAGCGGCATCTCGCTTTCGCCGCGGAGGTACTGCGCTCCCTCCCCCCGCTTGCGGGGAGGGTCGGGGAGAGGGTGCTTCCTCTAGCGAGAAACCCGAAGAGGAGAGAGCCCTCGCCCGCCGCGCTTCGCGCGACGACCTCTCCCGCAAGCGGGAGAGGTGAACGACAGTGCCACTATTCTCCGTTCCACCCGCAGGCGCGGAGCCGCTCGTGCATGTGGGGAGGGGCCGGCGCCACCACGCGGACCGGCTCCTTGTTCCGGGAGATCGGCACCACGATCTCGCGGGAATGCAGGTGCAGCTTCGGCTCGCCGAAGCGCGGGCCGTTGCCGTAAATGTTATCGCCGAAGATCGGCCAGCCGGTCGCCGACGAATGCACCCGCAATTGATGAGTCCGCCCGGTCACCGGTTCCATGGCGAGCCAGGTCAGGCCGCCGCCCCGGCCCATCACCTTCCAGTTGGTGATGGCCTTTTGGCCCTCGGGATCGGGCTTCTGCCACCAGCCGCGTTCGGCGTTCAGCCGCCCGAGGGGCATGTCGATGGTGCCTTCGTCCTCAGTGGGGCCGCCCTCGACGATGGTCCAGTAGGTCTTGCCGATCTTGCCATGCTTGAACAGCAGGCCGAGCGACGCCGTAGCCTTGCGATGGCGGCCGAGCACGAGGCAACCCGAGGTGTCCTTGTCCAGCCGGTGGGCCAGCACCGGCGGCCGCGGCAGGCCGAAACGAAGCGCGTCGAAGGAGGTTTCCAGATTGGCCCCGCCCTTGGGTCCGCGATGCACCGGCAGGCCGGCCGGCTTGTCGATGACCAGCATCAATCCGTCGCGATGGAGCACGCGCGCCAGGATTTCGTCAGCGGTCAATTCGGGAACATCGAGCAATTGCAGCACTTTCGGTCAAGACTTTCGTTTGCGAGCCGGAACGGCTAACACACCGCCACCATGAACGATACCACCCCCGAGACCCCCAAGCTGAGCTGGTGGCGCCGCCTGTCCGACGGGCTGAAGCGCACCTCGTCCTCGCTCGGGACCGCGGTCGCCGACCTCGTCACCAAGCGGAAGCTCGACCGCGCCATGCTCGATGACATCGAGGACGTGCTGCTGCGCGCCGACCTCGGCACCTCGGTCGCGGTGCGGATCGCGGATGCCGTCGGCACCGGCCGCTACGACAAGGCGATCTCGGCGGACGAGGTCAAGGACGTCGTCGCGACCGAGGTCGAGAAGGTGCTGGCGGCGGTGGCCAAGCCGCTCGAGATCGACGCCGGCAAGAAGCCGTTCGTCATCCTCGTGGTCGGCGTCAACGGCTCCGGCAAGACCACCACCATCGGGAAACTCTCGCAGAAATTCGCGTCCGAAGGCCGCAAGGTGATGCTGGCCGCCGGCGACACGTTTCGCGCAGCGGCGATCGAGCAGCTCAAGGTCTGGGGCGAACGCACCAGGACGCCCGTCATATCAGGTGCGCAAGGCTCGGATTCAGCTAGCCTCGCCTTCAACGCTCTGACGGCGGCGAAGGAGCAGGGCGTCGACGTGCTCCTGATCGACACCGCCGGGCGGCTTCAGAACAAGGCCGAGCTGATGAACGAGCTCGAAAAGGTCGTGCGCGTCATCCGCAAGGTGGACGCGACTGCGCCGCATGCGGTGCTGCTTGTGCTGGACGCCACTGTCGGCCAGAACGCGCTATCGCAGGTCGAGGCCTTCCATCGCACCGCCGGGGTCACCGGTCTCGTGATGACGAAGCTCGACGGCACCGCCCGCGGCGGCATTCTGGTGGCGCTCGCGGAGAAATTCAAACTGCCGGTGCATTTCATCGGCGTCGGCGAAGGCGTGGACGATCTCGCGCCGTTCACCGCGCGCGATTTCGCCCGCGCGATAGCCGGAATCGAAAGCTGAAGAATGGACAAGACCCAGCCGCATCCGCTGTTCAAGCTTGCGACCGAGCTCGGCCCGTTGCTCGTGTTCTTCTTCGTCAATGCGAAGTTCAACCTGTTCGCCGCGACCGGCGCCTTCATGGTCGCGATCGTCGCGGCGATGATCGCCTCCTATGTTGTGACGCGCCACATCCCGATCATGGCGATCGTGACAGGCGTCATCGTGCTGGTGTTCGGCACGCTGACCCTGGTGCTGCACGACGAGACCTTCATCAAGCTCAAGCCGACCATCATCTACGCTTTGTTCGCCGCGATCCTCGGCGGCGGCCTGTTGTTCGGCCGCTCCTTCATCGCCGTGATGTTCGACCAGATGTTCAATCTGACGCCGCAGGGCTGGCGCATCCTGACGCTGCGCTGGGCGCTGTTCTTCGCCGGCATGGCGGTGTTGAACGAGATCGTCTGGCGTACCCAGAGCACCGACTTCTGGGTCAACTTCAAGGTGTTCGGCGTCACGCCGATCACCATGATCTTCGCCATCGCCCAGATGCCGCTGACCAAGCGTTATCACCTCGAGCCGGCGTCGCTGGAAGCGAGCGAGGCCGAGGCGGGCGATGTGCGGAAGGGGTAGGAAGTGGTTGGAGTCATTCCGGGTTCGATGCTGTCGCATCGTCCCGGAATGACGGTGGCTATTTCAACGCCTTCTCCATCTGCGGCAACAACACCGTCCGCAGATTGTCCGGCGTGATCGGCCCGACCAGCTTGTAGACGATGGTGCCTTCGCGACCGACGACGAAAGTCTCGGGCACGCCATAGACGCCCCATTCGATCGAGGCGCGGCCGTTGGCATCGACGCCGACGTGGCCGAACGGGTTGCCGTAGCGCCCGAGGAAGCGCCGCGCATTGTCGGCGGCATCCTTGTAGTTGATGCCGACGAGCTGGAAGCGCTTGTCTTTTGCCAGTTCGGTCAGGAGCGGCGCCTCGTCGTGGCACGGCACGCACCAGGACGCCCAGACATTGACGAGGCTGACCTTGCCCTTGAATGCAGCGGGATCGAGGCCGGGGATCTGCGCGTTGTCGGCCTGCAATCCCTCGAGCGGCGGCAGCGTGGTTTGCGGCGCGGGGCGTCCGATCAGCGCGGAAGGGATCCGCGAGGGATCGCCGCTGCCAAGCCGGAACCAGAACAGCAACGCCAGGCCGATGAAGGCGATCAGCGGCAGCACCATCAGGAAGGTGCGGCGCTGCGGCGGAGCGGACGTCGATTGCTCGCTCATGATCGATCTCTCATGCTTGATCTCTCATGGCCGATCCGTCGCGCTGCGGCCGGAGCGGCGGGTCACGCCGCTGCGCTCGAGCTCGCGCAGGCGCTGTGTCTGGCTACGATAATCGAGCACGATCCAGCCGATCAGGATCACGACCACGAGGGCGGCCGCGGCATAGGACGTCACGATGAAGGGCGCGTAGGGACCGAGCGACATGATCATGCCGCCCCGACTTCTTTTGACGCGCTGCCCTCGCGCGAGCCGGTGCCGACTTCCGAAAACGCCACACGGCTCGCCTGCATCATCTGCAGAGACCGCACGCGCCGACGCAAAATTTCGTTGCGCATCGCAGCCAGATGCAGCGTGACGAACAGCAGGGTGAACGCGACCGCCATCACCAGCAGCGGAATCAAGAACGATTTGTCAAGCGACGAGCCGCCCATCCTCATCACCGAGGCCGGCTGGTGCAGCGTGTTCCACCAGTCGACCGAGAATTTGATGATGGGCAGGTTGATCGCGCCGACCAGGGTCAGCACGGCGGCGGCGCGCGCCGCGCGGGAGGGATCGTCGACCGCGCGCCACAGCGCCATCAGGCCGAGATACATCAGGAACAGGATCAGCACCGAGGTCAGCCGCGCGTCCCACTCCCAATAGGTGCCCCACATCGGCCGGCCCCACAGCGAGCCCGTCAGCAGCGCGAGGAAGGTGAAGCTGGCGCCGATCGGGGCGGCCGCTTTGGCGGCGACGTCGGCGAGCGGATGCCGCCACACCAGCGTGCCCAGCGAGGCGATGCTCATCACGCCCCACACGAACATCGACAGCCAGGCATTGGGCACGTGGATGAACATGATCTTCACCGTCGCGCCCTGCTGATAGTCGTCGGGCGCGGTGGCGGACTGATAGAGCCCGATCGCGAGCAGGATGATTGTCGCAGCCGCAAGCCACGGCAACAGCCGCGCCGTCAGCGCGAGGAACCGTGTGGGGTTGGCGAGGTCGATCAGCGTCATGGTATCCTGATAATCACCGGTAAGCGCTCACGCAATCAGCACGAAAGTCCGCAGCGAAAGTTGATCGGGGTCAAGGTCAGCCCAGTCCCTCTCAATCCAGTCCATGCTTCAGGCTCGCCGCAGCCGCGAAGGGGCCGATCACGAGGCTGACCAGCGACAGCGCGCACAGGATCGAGAACGGCGCGCCGAACGTCATGGGTCCGACGATCACCGCCTGCGAGGCCGCGACGCCGAAGATCAGCACCGGGATGGACAGCGGCAGCACCAGGACGGCCATCAGCAAGCCGCCACGATGCAGCGTCACCGCCAGCGCCGCGCCGATCATGCCGGTAAACGTCAATGCCGGGGTGCCGGCGAGCAGCGTCAGCGCCACCGCGCCGGTCGCGACCATGTCGAGGTTGAGCAGCAGGCCGAGCACGGGGGTTGCGACGATCAGCGGCAGGCCCGCCGCGAGCCAATGCGCCAGCGCCTTCGCCGCGCAGGCGAGTTCCAGCGGAGTCCGGCTCATCGTGATCAGGTCGAGCGAGCCGTCCTCGTGGTCGGCCATGAACAGCCGGTCCAGGGTGAGCAGGCTCGCCAGCAACGCCCCCAGCCACAGGATCGCCGGCCCGAGCCGCGACAGCAGCGCCAGATCCGGCCCCACCGCAAACGGCATCAGCACCACCACGGTCAGAAAGAACAGCACGCCAATCAATGCCCCGCCGCCAACACGGAGCGCGATCCTGATGTCCCGGCGAATCAGGGCGGACAGGGCGGTCATGGGGTGACTCTTTCCTCGGCGAGACGGCCGTAAGAGCCCGGCTCGTGCCCAGGGCAAACTGCGCTCCCTCCCCCCTTGTGGGGGAGGGCGGGGGAGAGGGGTAGCCGCGGGAG
>NZ_JBVVPT010000021.1:51847-123138 GCF_055811715.1 Bradyrhizobium sp. WSM4872
TGGGGGTGCGCCGTCCCGGGCCGCGCCGGCCGCACGCCCCGGCCGCGCCCCCCGCCCCCCCGCCCCCCCCCCCCCGGGGGGGGGGGGGGGCGGGGGAGAGGGGTAGCCGCGGGAGAGATGGTTGTTGGGTCCGTGGCGCCAGCAACAGAGCGCCCGCCTGCCGACCGCTAGAACCGAGAGAGTGCGCCGCGTGGCACCCCCCTCCCTGACCCTCCCCCACAAGGGGGGAGGGAACGGAGAGGGCGGAGCCAAGCCGCTTGGAAAACTGAGGGTCAACGGGAATCATGCCATCCCCCCGATCCGCAGCTCCCGCGAATCGATCCCGAGTGGGGCGTGGGTGGCGGCGATGATCAGGCCGCCGCGGCTGAGGTGCTCGCGCATCAATCCGGAGAACATGTCCTGTCCCGCGACATCCAGCGCCGTGGTCGGCTCATCCAATAGCCAGACCGGTCGGCGGACTGTCAGCAGGCGGGCCAGCGAGAGCCGGCGGCGCTGGCCGGCGGACAGGAAGGCGGCGGGCAGATCGGCGGCATGGTCGAGCCCGACGATGGCGAGGCTCTCGCCGGCGTCGAAACGCTCTCCGCCGAGGAAATCGGCCCAGAATGTCAGATTCTCGGCCACGCTCAGGGCCGGCTTCAGGGCGTCGCGATGGCCGAGATAGTGGCACTGCTCCGGCAATGTCAGCTCGGCGTCGCCTCCGGCCAGCGCGATCGTGCCGCCCGCCGGAATGAGCAGGCCTGCGATCAGCCGCAGCAGCGAGGTCTTGCCCGATCCGTTGCGGCCGACGACCGCCACGGCTTCGCCGGAGCCGGCCCCGAAATCGAGCCCGGAAAACACCTCGCGGCCGCCCCGCACGCATGTGACCCCATGTCCGGAAAGCTGCATCTCGCCTCGTACCAACCCGCTCAACGTCAGGCCTCAGGAAAACTTGCGGTAGCGCATGGGAATTTTTGGCTCGCGGATTGCTGCGGCACGTTTGTGGCTGTGGCGGCCCGGTTAGAAAGCTTCTATAAGCCCGGAACTACTTGATGCAGCAACTCAACCTGCCCCTGCAAGCGACTCAGCCTGCCTACGCTGACGGTGTTAAAATACCCTGCCGGGTATAACTAACAATTGGGATTTCCTACATGACCTCGCTCGACAGCTTCAAATGCAAAAAGACCCTCAAGGTCGGCGCCAAGACCTATGTCTATTACAGCCTGCCCACGGCCGAGAAGAATGGTCTGAAGGGAATTTCGAAACTCCCCTACTCGATGAAGGTTTTGCTCGAGAACCTGCTCCGCAACGAGGACGGCCGCTCGGTCAAGAAGGCAGACATCGTCGCGGTGTCGAAATGGCTGCGCAAGAAGTCGCTGGAGCATGAGATCGCCTTCCGCCCGGCGCGCGTGCTGATGCAGGACTTCACCGGCGTTCCCGCCGTGGTCGACCTCGCCGCGATGCGCAACGCGATGCAGAAGCTCGGCGGCGATGCCGAGAAGATCAATCCGCTGGTGCCGGTCGACCTCGTCATCGACCACTCCGTGATCGTGAACTTCTTCGGGGACAATAAGGCCTTCGGCAAGAACGTCACGGAGGAATACAAGCAGAACCAGGAGCGCTACGAGTTCCTGAAATGGGGCCAGAAGGCGTTCTCGAACTTCTCCGTCGTGCCGCCCGGCACCGGCATCTGCCACCAGGTCAATCTCGAATATCTCTCCCAGACGGTCTGGACCAAGAAGGAGAAGATGACGGTCGGCAAGAAGACCGGCACCTTCGAGGTCGCCTATCCCGACTCGCTGGTCGGCACCGATTCCCACACCACCATGGTCAACGGTCTCGCCGTGCTCGGCTGGGGCGTCGGCGGCATCGAGGCCGAAGCCTGCATGCTCGGCCAGCCGCTGTCGATGCTGCTGCCCAACGTCGTCGGCTTCAAGCTGAAGGGCGCGATGAAGGAAGGCGTCACAGCGACCGACCTCGTGCTGACCGTGACGCAGATGCTGCGCAAGCTCGGCGTCGTCGGCAAGTTCGTCGAGTTCTTCGGCCCCGGCCTCGACCATCTCTCGGTCGCCGACAAGGCGACCATCGCCAACATGGCGCCCGAATATGGCGCGACCTGCGGCTTCTTCCCGGTCGATGCCGCTGCACTCGATTATCTCAAGACCTCCGGCCGCGCCTCGGCGCGCGTCGCGCTGGTGCAGGCCTATGCGAAGGCGCAAGGGCTGTTCCGCACCGCCAAGTCGGCCGATCCGGTGTTCACGGAGACGCTGACGCTCGACCTCGGTGACGTCGTGCCGTCGATGGCCGGTCCGAAGCGCCCCGAGGGCCGGATTGCGCTGCCGTCCGTGGCCGAGGGCTTCTCGCTCGCGCTCGCCAGCGAATACAAGAAGGCCGAGGAGCCGGCGAAGCGCTTTGCCGTCGACGGCAAGAAGTTCGACATCGGCCATGGCGACGTCGTGATCGCCGCGATCACCTCCTGCACCAACACCTCGAACCCGAGCGTGCTGATCGGCGCCGGTCTGCTGGCGCGCAACGCCGCCGCGAAGGGCCTCAAGGCAAAGCCGTGGGTGAAGACCTCGCTGGCCCCGGGCAGCCAGGTGGTGGCGGCCTATCTCGCCGATTCCGGTCTCCAGGCCGATCTCGACAAGGTCGGCTTCAACCTGGTCGGCTTCGGCTGCACCACCTGCATCGGCAATTCCGGTCCGCTGCCCGAGGAGATCTCGAAGTCGATCAACGACAACGGCATCGTCGCGGCTGCCGTGCTCTCCGGCAACCGCAACTTCGAAGGCCGCGTCTCGCCGGACGTGCAGGCGAACTATCTGGCCTCGCCGCCGCTCGTGGTCGCCCACGCGCTCGCGGGCACCGTCACCAAGAACCTCGCCGTCGAGCCCCTCGGTGAAGGCAAGGACGGCAAGCCGGTGTACCTCAAGGACATCTGGCCGACGACCAAGGAGATCAACGCCTTCATGAAGAAGTTCGTGACCGCGTCGATCTTCAAGAAAAAGTATGCCGACGTGTTCAAGGGCGACACCAACTGGCGCAAGATCAAGACCGTCGAGAGCGAGACCTATCGCTGGAACATGAGTTCGACCTATGTGCAGAACCCGCCCTATTTCGAAGGCATGAAGAAGGAGCCGGAGCCGGTCACCGACATCGTCGAGGCCCGCATCCTCGCCATGTTCGGCGACAAGATCACCACCGACCACATCTCGCCGGCCGGTTCGATCAAGCTCACCTCGCCCGCGGGCAAATATCTCAGCGAGCACCAGGTGCGTCCGGCCGACTTCAATCAGTACGGCACGCGCCGCGGCAACCACGAAGTCATGATGCGCGGCACCTTCGCCAACATCCGCATCAAGAACTTCATGCTGAAGGGCGCCGACGGCAATATTCCGGAAGGCGGTCTCACCAAGCACTGGCCCGACGGCGAGCAGATGTCGATCTACGACGCCGCGATGAAATATCAGCAGGAGCAGGTGCCATTGGTGGTGTTCGCCGGCGCCGAATACGGCAATGGCTCCTCGCGCGACTGGGCCGCGAAGGGCACCCGTCTGCTCGGCGTCCGTGCCGTGATCTGCCAGAGCTTCGAGCGCATCCACCGCTCCAACCTGGTCGGCATGGGCGTGCTGCCGCTGACCTTCGAGGACGGCACCTCTTGGTCGTCGCTCGGCCTGAAGGGCGACGAGAAGGTCACGCTGCGCGGCCTCGTCGGAGAGCTCAAGCCGCGCCAGAAGCTGACCGCGGAGATCGTCTCCGGCGACGGTTCGCTGCAGCGCGTTTCGCTGCTCTGCCGCATCGATACGCTGGACGAGCTCGAATACTACCGCAACGGCGGCATCCTGCACTACGTGCTGCGCAAGCTCGCGGCGTAAGCGCGGACTTGTGAACGGTGGCTCACTGCGAAGTGAGTAGTAGGTTACACGAAGGCGGCCTATCACAAGGCCGCCTTCACGCGTTTGCGGCAGGCTTCAGATGGGCCCGCCCGGCGGAGAACCTCACGCTTTGGACGGTTACTTTGGCGGACGAAAGTGCGAGGCCCGTAAGACTACGGTGACCATCCGGCGGTAAGATTTCCCTCTCACGAGCAATGGTGTGCGGCGTTCGACATGACAATAATGACGGCTTCTCATCTGGTTTCACGCTGGTCCGGCGCCCTCTGGTCGGGAGCCCTTGGTCTCTGTGCTATCGTCGCCGTCATTCGTCCTGCCGAAGCTGATCCCCGCGCCGTTGTCGAATTGTTTACCTCGCAGGGCTGCTCCTCCTGCCCGCCGGCCGACAAGATCATCGGCGACCTCTCCCGCGATCCCTCGATCATCGCGCTGAGCATGCCGATCGACTATTGGGACTATCTCGGCTGGAAGGACACATTGGCCGATTCGCGCTTCTCTGCACGGCAGCGTGCCTATTCACGCATGCGCGGCGACCGCGAAGTCTACACGCCGCAGGTCGTGGTGAACGGCTCCACGCATGTCGTCGGCAGCGACCGCACCGGCATCGAAAGCGCCATCGGCAAAACCGACAAGGGCACGGGCGTGATGAGCGTGCCGGTGACGATGTCGCTCGCGGGCAAGCAGATCAACGTCTCGGTGGCCGCGAGCAACGAGCCGACGGCGTCCCACGGCGAGGTCTGGATCTGCTCGATTGCGAAGTCGGTGCCGATCGCGATCAGCCGCGGCGAAAATCGCGGACAGCAGGTGATCTATCACAACGTGGTGCGCAACCTGCTGAAGGTCGGCGACTGGACCGGCCGCCCGGAAAGCTGGACGGTGCCGATCGAGAACCTCACGCGCGACGGCGTCGACGGTGCCGTGGTCTATGTCCAGGACGGCAGCCGGGAAAAGCCGGGGCCGATGCTGGGCGCGGCGTATACGTCGCTGCACTGACGCGCAGCGCACTCAAGATCATCTCAAGACAACTTGTCTCTCGTCATTCCGGGGCGCGCGAAGCGCGAACCCGGAATCCATCGATCCACCATCCGAGCTGAGAAATGGATTCCGGGCTCGCGCCAAGAGGAGCGCCCGGAATGACAGCGAGTGAGAAACATCCCGACACAAACAAAAAAGGACCAACTCGCGTTGGCCCTCCTTGTCGTGCGAACAGACCCGATCCTGACGGCCCCGGGGGGCTGGGGGCTGAGGAATCCGGAACCGAAAGGACCGGGTCAACGCACATAGGTCTTTTCGCAATGCAGGGCGGCAGTCGCTTGGCGGAAAAGCGGCGACACTATGATTCCTGCTAACGATCCCGTGACGGTTTGCCGCGACAGAGTTCCACCGCTGCGTGTATGCGGATTGCTCCGGATTCCAGAGCCCTTTCGAGGGCCTTGCGGTGGGGAACAGTTGGCGCGATCATGCAACTGTCATGATCCGCGGTTCCGGGGACGGTCTTCGCGGACGCGGTCATGCTGATGCGACAGGAGGCGGCCTATGAGTCTGTCGGAGGATGCCGATCCGAGCGAACAGCGCGCGGCGGCGCGCCCCGCCGCTTCGAATGCGCAACTGAGCCGGGTGACGTTCAACCGGCTCGAGCTGCATCGTATTCTCAATCTGTACGGCCGGATGGTCGCGGACGGCGAGTGGCGCGACTACGCCATCGACTTCCTCAGGGATCGCGCCGTGTTCTCGGTCTTTCGCCGCGCCTCGGAAGTGCCGATCTATCGTATCGAAAAGGATCCGCGCCTTGCGCGCAAGCAGGGCATGTACAGCGTGATCTCGGCGACGGGCTTGATCCTGCGCCGCGGCCACGAGCTGGAGCGCGTGCTCCTGGTGATCGATCGCAAATTGGCGGTGGTTTGAGGAAGCTTTACTTCTCCGGCACCGTAGTCGCGCCCTCACCAAGATCGCGCTGCATCATCACCGTGTCCAGCCAGCGGCCGAATTTCAGCCCGACGCTCGGATGCGTGCCGATCATCCTGAAGCCGCCCTTGGTGTGCACGCCGATCGAGCCGGCATTGGCGGAATCGCCGATCACCGCGATCATCTGGCGGAAGCCGCGCGCTTCGCATTCGACGATCAGCCGCTCCAGCAGGAGCGCGCCGATGCCGCGGCGGTGGAAGGACGGATCGAGATAGATCGAGTTCTCGACCGTGAAGCGGTAGGCCGGCCGTGGCCGGTAGGCACCGGCATAGGCGTAGCCGGCGACGCGCCCGTCGAGGATGGCGACGAAATAGGGATAGCCGCCGTCGATCAGCGTGCGGTAGCGGCGCGTCATCTCGGTAAGGTCAGGCGGCTCCAGCTCGAACGTCGCGGTGCCCTCGCGGACGGCTTGCTGGTAGATGGCGGTGATGGCGGGGAGGTCGGCCTCAAGGGTGGGCCTGATTTCGGGTGCGGACATGGGGCAAGATTAAAGCCTTACCGGGACCGCTGGAAGAGGCGAAACGGCCTCTCCACGTGGTCATTGCGAGCGAAGCGAAGCAATCCAGGAATGCGTCCGTGGAGGGACTCTGGATTGCTTCGGCGCAAGAGCTCCTCGCAATGACGGTGGTTGAGGGAACATCACGCCCAAACAAAAACCCCGGCCTTTCGGCCGGGGCTGGTGTCGTTCGCTCTGGTCTGACGCTTAGTCGCGCTGGCCGAGCAGCTGCAGGAGCAGCGTGAACAGGTTGATGAAGTTCAGGTACAGCGACAGCGCGCCGGTGATGGCCGCACGCTCTGCGATGTCACCGCCGGCCGAGGCGTAGCCGTAGATGTAGTCGTTCTTCAGCCGCTGGGTATCCCACGCGGTGAGGCCCGCGAACACCAGCACGCCGACCACCGACACGACGAACTGCAGCACCGAGCTCGCCAGGAACAGGTTCACCAGGCTCGCGATGACGATGCCGATCAGGCCCATGAACAGGAACGAACCCATTCCGCTCATGTCACGCTTGGTGGTGTAGCCGTAGAGGCTGAGCGCGCCGAAGGTCGCCGCGGTGATGAAGAACACCCGCACGATCGAGGTGTGCGTGAACACCAGGAAGATCGAGGACAGCGAGACGCCCATCAGCGCCGCGAACACCCAGAACAGGATCTGGGCGGTCGAGGGAGCGAGACGGTTGATGCCCGCCGAGATCACGAACACCATGGCGAGCGGCGCGAGCATGAACAGCCACTTCAGGGGGCTGACGAACATCGCGTAGCCGAACGGCGTCAGGAACAGCTTGCCGACGCGGACGGCTTCCGGGGTCGGAACGTCCGTCACGGCGGCCATGTAGACGCCGAGCGCGGCAAGGCCGGTGATGGCCAGGCCGATGCTCATGTAGTTGTAGATGCGCAGCATGTAGGCGCGCAGGCCGGCATCGACCGTCGCGGCGTCAACACGCCCGGCGGCCCTGCCGAAAGGAGAAGCGTAATTGCGGTCTAGGTCCGACATGGTCGAATTCCCGTTGGTTGGTCCGGTCCGGCATGAGGGTCGCCATGCCGCCGGTTCGTCAAACTCTATCTCGGATACCGATGTCTGCCGACTAAATTTTGGCTAACAATCGGGGCTCCGAACCCACTCGATATGTGGGAAACTAACACATCCGCCGCAACCTTCCACGCGCGGCTGAATGTCGCCCTCGCCCGCAATCCTGGCGAGCAGACGTGGTTAATCGCCGGAATCGTGCGATTCCGCTCCCGCGCAGCCGCCCGCTACCATTTGTCACAAATTCCGCAACACCGTGGCGGGCTTTTTGTTCAATGCCAGCAGCGTGCCGGCGAGCCCGAGGCCGACCGTGACGACCAAGGCAGCCGCGACCACGCCGGCGGCGCTGCCGCCCTGCCAGACGAAAGTGAGGGTCATCAGCCGGGTCACGATCATCCAGGCCGCGACGCTGCCGGCTAGGACGCCGAACACCGCGGTGGCAAGCCCGATCAGAAGGTATTCGAGCGCATAGGCGCCGAGCAGCCGCAGCCGGGTCGCGCCCAGGGTCTTGAGGATCACCGCATCGTAGACCCTGTGACGATGGCCGGCGGCGAGCGCGCCGCCTAACACCAGGATCGCCGAGATCAGGGTCACCGCGCTGGCGCCGCGGATCGCCAGCGCAAGGTTGGTCACGACCGAGCCGACCGTCTCCATCACCTCGCGCACGCGCACGCTCGTCACCATCGGATAGGCGTCAGCGACCTCCCTGATGATCTTGCCGTCGCCGGCCGCATCGCCGCCGGTTTCCGTCAGCGTCGCGATATGGGTGTGCGGGGCGCCCTTGAATGCGTTCGGCGAGAACACGAGGACGAAATTGATGCCGAGGCCCTGCCAGTCGATGGTGCGCAGATTGCTGATCTTCGCGGGGATGTCGCGGCCGAGGATATTCACCACGACCTCGTCGCCGAGCTTGAGGCCCAGGCCGTCCGCGATCTTCTTCTCCATCGAAACCAGCGGCGGGCCGGCATAATCGGCGCTCCACCATTCGCCCTCGACCACCTTGGAGCCCTTCGGCAGCTCGGCGGTATAGGTCAGGCCACGGTCGCTCTGCAGCACCCACTCGGAATCGGTGCTGGGCTTGAGCTCCTCGGCGCGGACGCCACGGGCTCCGACGATGCGCCCGCGCAGCATCGGCACGTCATCGACCTTCGCGCCGGGGGCGATCTGGCGCAGATACGTGTCGAACTGCTCGGCCTGCGTGCTCGGAATGTCGATGAAGAAGAACGACGGTGCGTGCTCGGGCAGTGCCGCCAGGAACTGCCGGCGCAGATTGCCGTCGATCTGGGTGATGGTGACGAGCACGGCCAGTCCGAGCCCCAGCGACAGCACGACCGAGGGCGTCAGCGCGCCCGGCCGGTGGATGTTGGCGATCGCAAGTCGCAGCATCGGCCAGCGCGTGCGCGGCAGCCGCCGGGCGATCGTCATCAACAGCGCGGCAATGCCGCGCAGCAGCGCGAACACGACCACGGAGGAGGCCACGAACACCGCGGCGATGCGCTTGTCGAAGGACAGCCCGATCACGACCGCGATGAGCAGCGCGATCACGACAGCCATGAAGACGAGATAACTCCAGCGTGGCCGATGCCATTCGGAGCTGATGGTGTCGCGGAACAGGGCGGCCACCGGCACGTCGTGCACGCGGCCGAGCGGCCACAGGCCGAAGGCAAGCGCCGTGAGCAGCCCGTAGACGAACGACAGCGCGAGCTCGTCGGCATGCACCGCCGGCACCACCGGCAGCGGCAGCAGCTTGCCGAACAGGCCGACGATCGCGAACGGCATGGCGGCGCCGAGCGCGAGGCCGATCAGCGACCCGATCGCGGCGAGCAGGAGAACCTGGGCGAGATAGATGCCGAACACGTCGCGCCCCGTGGCGCCGACGGCCTTGAAGGCCGCGATCACCTCGAGCTTGTGGTCGACATGGGCCTTGACGGCATTGGCGACGCCGACGCCGCCGACCAGTAGCGCGGCGAGGCCGACCAGCGTCAGGAACTGCGTGAAGCGGTTGATGTTGCGCTCGAGCTGCGGCGAGGCATTGGAGCGGCTGCGGACCTCCCAGCCGGCCTGCGGCGCGGCGTTGCGCGCGTCCGCGATGAAGGCGTCGGTGGCGCGCTCGCTATTGGCGATCTCCGGCAGCTTCACACGGTAGACCCAGCGCACCAGGCTGCCGGGCTGGACCAGCCCTGTGGCGCGAAGCCCCGCTTCGCTGATCAGGAAGCGCGGGCCGAAGCCGATGCCGCCGGCGAGCTTGTCGGGCTCGGCTTCGACGGCGCTGCGGATCTGGAACGTGGCAGACCCCACGGTGACGCGATCGCCGGTCTTGAGCGACAGCCGCGCCAGCAGCGTCGGATCGGCGGCCGCGCCGAACGCGCCGTCGCGCTCCGCCAGCAGATCCGACATCGGCAGCGGCGGCGCCAGCGTCAGCTGGCCCAGCATCGGATAGGTGTCGTCGACCGCCTTCATCTCGACCAGCGCCAGCTTGCCCTCGGTCGAGCGCGCCATGCCGCGCAGAGTGGCGGCGCTCGAGACGGTGCCGCGCGAACGCAGGAAGGCGACTTCCTCCGGCTTCGCTTCACGCTGAAACAGGACGAACGACACGTCGCCGCCGAGCAGCGTACGGCCCTCGCGGGCGAGGCCGTCGCTCAGGCTGGCGGAGACCGAGCCGACGCCCGCGATGGCCATGACGCCGAGCGCGATGCAGGCAATGAAGACGTAGAAGCCGCGCAGGCCGCCGCGCAATTCGCGCAGCGCGTAGCGCAGCGACAGCGCGATGCCGTTGGGCTTCGCGAACGGTTCGGCAGCGATGCTCATGCCGGCGCCGACTGCGTGTCGATGCGGCCGGAGCGCAGGCGGATCACGCGATCACAGCGATGTGCGAGCGACGAATCGTGCGTGACCAGCACCAGCGTCATGCCGCGCTCGGCATGCTTGCTGAACAGGAGGTCGACGATCTGTTGGCCCGTGGCTTCGTCGAGATTGCCGGTCGGCTCGTCGGCCACGAGGATAGCGGGATCGGGTGCCAGCGCGCGGGCCAGCGCCACGCGCTGCTGCTCGCCGCCGGAAAGCTGCGTCGGATAATGATGCAGACGGTCGCCGAGCCCGACCGATTGCAGCTCCTGCGCCGCGCGCTTTGCGGCGTCGGGATTGCCCGCAAGCTCAAGCGGCACCGCGACGTTCTCCAGCGCGGTCATGGTCGGGATCAAATGGAAGGACTGGAAGACGATGCCGACCTGGCGGCCGCGGAAGCGGGCCAGCGCGTCCTCGTCGAGGGCATTGAAAGGCGTGCCGCTGACCACCACCTCTCCGCTATCAGGACGTTCCAGCCCCGCCATCACCATCAGCAGCGTGGATTTGCCCGAGCCTGACGGGCCGATCAGGCCGATCGTTTCGCTCCGGCCCACGCGCAGGCTGATATCCTTGAGAATGTGAACGCGTGCCGCGCCCGTGCCCAATGACAGATTGACGTTGGAGATGGCGATGGTGTCCGCCGAACTGTCGGCGAGCGAAGAGGAAGAGATGCGAGTGTCCATGGTCCGGTCATATGGCAACTCCGCACGCGCGGTCGAGAGGCGTTACGGATTGTTCATGCACATAGCCGTGTTGATGTTCGCTTTGATGACGGTCGCAAATCCGGCATGGGCTCCCGCATGGGCCGAGGCGGCGAAACCGATCAAGCTGGTGGTTCTCGGCGATTCCTTGAGCGCCGGCCTCGGCCTCCCGGCCCCGGAAGCGTTCCCCACAAAGCTTCAAAAATCTTTGCAAGACAAAGGCATAGCGGTCGACATGACCAATGCCGGGGTATCCGGCGACACCTCCTCGGGTGGCCGTGACCGGCTCGACTGGTCGGTCCCCGAGGGAACCGACGGTGTGATCATCGAGCTCGGCGCCAACGATGCGCTGCGCGGCATCGATCCCGCTTTGACCCGCGCTGCGCTCAGCGAGATCGTCCAGCGCCTCAAGGCACGCAAGATCGCGGTGATGCTGTGCGGCATGCTGGCGCCGCCGAATTACGGCGCGGATTATGCCGCGCGCTTCAATTCGATTTATCCGGATCTGGCGAAGAAATTCGGCGTGCCGCTCTATCCTTTTTTTCTCGACGGTGTCGCGGCCGATGCCAAACTCAACCAGGCCGACGGCATTCACCCGACCGCGCCCGGCGTCGATATCATCGTCAGGAATATCTTGCCCACGGTTGAGGCATTTCTTGGCACCATAGCTGAGCAACGGCGTTGAAAAGCAAGCAACGCCGACCGTAATTCCCAGGGTTTTACCGGGGTGAGGCGCGCGATGCTTCGCAGAGTCACACAACTGCGATAGGAATTGAGGTACCGGTGATTCGTCGCCGGCTCTAAAATTTGGATATGATCTTTCCCATGGGATCATGCCCAAGCATCGGGAGTGCGAAACGATGCCGCGTTTGTTCACTGGTCTGGAAATTCCGGCCGAGATTGGCCAGTCGCTTTCCAATTTGCGGGGCGGCCTTCCCGGCGCCCGCTGGATCGATCCCGAAAATTACCACGTCACACTGCGCTTCATCGGCAATATCGACGGCATGTCCGCCAACGAAATCGCCTCGATGCTGTTTCGCGTCGACCGCAAGCCGTTCGAGGTGAAGGTGCAGGGTTTGCAGAGTTTCGGCGGACGCAAGCCGCGCGCGGTGGTCGCCACCATCGTGCCGAGCAAGCCGCTGATGGAATTGCAGGCCGAGCTCGAGCGCCTGATGCAGCGGATCGGCCTCGACCCTGAGGGCCGCAAGTTCATCCCGCATGTCACGCTGGCCCGTCTGCACGACGCCACCGACCGTGACGTCGCCGATTATCTCTCGCTGCGCGGCTATTTTCCCAGCAAGGCGTTCACGGCCGAACGGTTCGTGCTGTTCTCGTCCCGCGCCTCCACCGGCGGCGGCCCCTATGTGGTCGAGGACGCCTACGAGCTGTGTGAGTGAGTCTTCGTTGCGTCGCGCTATCGCGGCGGGGCCACGCCGGGTCGGGCGACGTCGGTCTTCGCGAAGTCCGCGCCCTTGAACAGCAGCGGCTCACTGCGAGTCGTCGCTAGCGCGTAGGAAAAGCAGTCGCCATAGTTCAGCGACGCGGCGTGACGTCCCTTGCCGTAGCGACGCCAGGCGCGCCGTGCCGCATCGGCTTGTCGTGCATCGACCGGCACGATCTCGGCGCCGATCTTGACGAGCCAGAGATCGAACTCGCGCCCGCCCCCGTCACCTAGCCGTGTCTCGATCACCATCGTCGCTTCAAGCACCGTTGCCGCGGAGATCAGGCGGATCGGATCGTTCACGATCAGTCGCTCGATGTCCGCTGCATCGTCTTCGTTGAGCGCAATTGCAACGATCGCCGATGTGTCGATCACCATCAGCGCGGCAATCCATGCGCGTCGTATCCGAGAATTTCCTCAGGCGTGCGGTTATCCAAGACGCGCATTTCGCTCCAGCGCCGCCTGATCTCGGCCATGTCTTGAAGCAGCGCGTCTTTGTGAGCTTGACCGCCGAGCCGGCGTAATCGCTCTTCGATGGCGCGCTTGGTCGCCGTCGTGATGTTCTCGCCGGTCAATTGCGCCAGACTCCGCGCCAATTGCTCCGTTTCGGGGTCTTTGATGCTAAGGGCCATGCCGAGGTTCCTGGGTGCCTTAATAGGTATATTCTAGCCCGGCCGAGCGCAACAATAGATACTGGTGGCGACCTAGCGCCCATACTTCGCGCTTCGACGCATGCAGGCGACCCTGTCCGCGAAAGGCCGGGCGCATAAGCCTTTGCGCCAATACGGAGTTGCAATTTCCACTCATCTCTGGCGGTAAAGAGCATGCTCTCGACCCCCAGTTCCTCATTTCGCGAGGCCTATCAGGCCCAGATCGCGTCCGGCGCGATCGAGCCCGATGCCGCCCAGGCCGAAATTGCCGACGCCTATGCGGCGCTCGATCAGCGGCTCGCCGACTACAAGCCGGCGCGCAAGCAGGGCCTGCTCAGCCGCCTGTTCAGCAGCGACAAGGACGAGGCGCCGCACGGGCTCTACGTCCATGGCGAGGTCGGTCGCGGCAAGACCATGCTGATGGATCTGTTCTTCCAGCACTCGACCGTCGAGCACAAGCGGCGCGCGCATTTCCACGAATTCATGGCCGAGGTGCACGAGCGCATCTACGATTTTCGCCAGGGCATCGCGCGCGGCGAGATCGCCGACGGCGACGTCATCGCGCTGACCGCGCATGCGATCTTCGAGGAGAGCTGGCTGCTCTGTTTCGACGAATTCCACGTCACCGACATCGCGGACGCGATGATCCTCGGCCGCCTGTTCGCAAAGCTGCTGGAGCTCGGCACCGTGGTGGTCGCGACCTCCAACGTCGCGCCTGACGACCTCTACAAGGGTGGTCTGAACCGTTCGCTGTTCCTTCCCTTCATCAGGCAGATCACCGACCACATGGACGTGCTGCGGCTCGACGCGCGCACCGACTTCCGGCTGGAAAAGCTTCAGGGCGTGCCGATGTGGCTGACGCCGGCAGACACTGAGGCGGACGCCGCGCTCGACCGCGCCTGGTCGAAGATGTCAGGCGGCGCCAAATGCAAGTCGCGGGATATTTCGATCAAGGGCCGCATCCTGCACGTGCCGTGCTCGGCCCACGGCGTGGCGCGCTTCGCGTTCGCCGATCTCTGCGAGAAGCCGCTCGGGGCATCGGACTATCTCTGGCTGGCGCACGATTATCACACCATCCTGGTCGACCATATTCCAGTGATGGACATCTCCCAGCGCAACGCCGCCAAGCGCTTCATCACGCTGATCGACACGCTCTATGACAATGCCGTGAAGCTGATGGCCTCGGCCGATGCCAACCCGATCTCGCTCTATCTTGCCAACGAGGGCAACGAGGCCAACGAGTTCAAGCGCACCGCCTCGCGCCTGATCGAAATGAGCTCGGAATCCTATTTGGCGCTGCCCCACGGCCGCAAGGATTCCACCGCCAGCGGCTCGACCAAAGGTTTGGTTGAGACTTAAAGGGTCTGGTCGAGACTTAAGTCCTATTTGCCAGCGCTGTCATTCCGGGCTCGGCGCTTCCCAAGCCCCGGAATGACGGGGATCCGCTTGAATACGCGGCAAGCCCGACAATTGGGCAACCCGTGACTTGAACGGGGGAGGCGAAAGGGATAACCACCCGTCTCAGTTTTCCCCTCCTTACGTGTCTAAAGGACAGGCTCACATGGCGCGCGACAAAATTGCTTTGAT
Organism: Bradyrhizobium sp. WSM4872; assembly: GCF_055811715.1. Taxonomy (NCBI): domain Bacteria; kingdom Pseudomonadati; phylum Pseudomonadota; class Alphaproteobacteria; order Hyphomicrobiales; family Nitrobacteraceae; genus Bradyrhizobium; species Bradyrhizobium sp. WSM4872. Next base: position 66,430 of record NZ_JBVVPT010000021.1, read on the forward strand.
TGGCTCCGGTCAGATCGGCGGAACGCTGGCTCATCTCATCGGCCTGAAAGAGCTGGGCGACGTGGTGATGTTCGACATCGCCGAGGGCGTGCCGCAGGGCAAGGCGCTCGACATCGCGCAGTCCTCGCCGGTCGACGGCTTTGACGCGCACTACACCGGCGCCAACTCCTACGAGGCGCTCGACAACGCAAAGGTCTGCATCGTCACCGCCGGCGTGCCGCGCAAGCCCGGCATGAGCCGCGACGACCTCCTCTCCATCAACCTCAAGGTCATGGAACAGGTCGGCGCCGGCATCAAGAAGTACGCCCCCGACGCCTTCGTCATCTGCATCACCAACCCGCTCGACGCGATGGTCTGGGCGTTGCAGAAGGCTAGCGGCCTGCCGCACAAGAAGGTCGTCGGCATGGCCGGCGTGCTGGATTCGTCGCGCTTTCGCTACTTCCTGGCCGACGAGTTCAACGTTTCGGTCGAAGACGTCACCGCCTTCGTGCTGGGCGGCCATGGCGACACCATGGTGCCGCTGGTAAAATACTCCACCGTCGCCGGCATCCCGCTGCCCGATCTCGTCAAGATGGGTTGGACCTCGCAGGCGCGCCTCGACGAGATCGTCGACCGCACCCGCAACGGCGGCGCCGAGATCGTCAACCTGCTCAAGACCGGCTCGGCCTTCTACGCGCCGGCGGCTTCCGCGATCGCGATGGCCGAGAGCTATCTGCGTGACAAGAAGCGCGTGCTGGCCTCGGCCGCCTATTTGAACGGCGAATACGGCGTGAAGGACATGTATGTCGGCGTGCCCGTCGTGATCGGCTCCAAGGGCGTCGAGCGCGTCGTCGAGATCGAGCTCGTCGGCAAGGACCGCGAAGCCTTCGACAAGTCGGTCGGCGCGGTGCAGGGTCTGGTTGACGCCTGCAAGAAGATCGCACCCGACCTTCTGGGCCGCTAAGGTCAAACATTCCGCCGAAGACCGAAACCCGGTCTTCGGCGGTTTCATTTCCGGGGTCCGCCAAACCTTGTTTAAGGTTGGGGCGGGTCCTGGTCCGCAAGTCCAGAGATCGATGTTAGAGAATCCGGGTTGCAGTTCCTGTGGTATATGGTATGCCAGCCACAAGACTGAGGTGGGCCTACGAGGTCACCGCCCGCGGGTTCAGGGAGCGACCATATGAATATCCATGAATATCAGGCCAAAGCGCTGCTGAACGAGTTCGGCGTCGCGATCTCCAAGGGCGTTCCGGTCCTGAAGGCGGCCGATGCGGACGCGGCGGCAAAGGCCCTCCCGGGCCCGGTCTGGGTGGTGAAGAGCCAGATCCACGCCGGCGGCCGCGGCAAGGGCAAGTTCAAGGAAGCATCCGCCGGCGACAAGGGCGGCGTGCGCATCGCCAAGTCGGCCGCGGAGGTTTCCGAATTCGCCAAGCAGATGCTCGGCGCCACGCTCGTCACCATCCAGACCGGCCCCGCCGGCAAGCAGGTCAACCGCCTCTACATCGAGGACGGCTCCGACATCGACAAGGAATTCTACCTCTCGATCCTGGTCGACCGCGAGACCTCCCGCGTCTCCTTCGTGGTCTCGACCGAGGGCGGCGTCAACATCGAGGACGTCGCGCACAATACGCCTGAGAAGATCGTGACCTTCTCGATCGATCCCGCGACCGGCATCATGGGCCATCACGGCCGCACCGTTGCTAACGCGCTGAAACTCTCCGGCGATCTCGCCAAGCAGGCCGAGAAGCTCACCGCGCAGCTCTATGCGGCGTTCGTCGCCAAGGACATGTCGATGCTGGAGATCAACCCGCTGGTCGTGACCAAGCAGGGCCAGCTCCGCGTGCTCGACGCCAAGGTGTCGTTCGACGACAACGCCCTGTTCCGTCACCCCGAGGTGCTCGCGCTGCGCGACGAGACCGAGGAAGACGCCAAGGAAATCGAAGCGTCGAAATACGACCTCAACTACGTCACCCTCGACGGCAATATCGGCTGCATGGTCAACGGCGCCGGCCTCGCGATGGCGACGATGGACATCATCAAGCTCTACGGCATGGCACCGGCGAACTTCCTCGACGTCGGCGGCAGCGCCAGCAAGGAAAAGGTCGCGGCCGCCTTCAAGATCATCACCGCGGATCCCAACGTGAAGGGCATCCTGGTCAATATCTTCGGCGGCATCATGAAGTGCGACGTGATCGCCGAAGGCGTGACCGCTGCGGTTCGTGAAGTCGGCCTCAGCGTGCCGCTGGTGGTTCGCCTCGAAGGCACCAATGTCGAGCTGGGCAAGAAGATCATCCGTGAATCCGGCCTGAACGTGGTGCCGGCCGACAATCTCGACGACGCCGCGCAGAAGATCGTGAAGGCGGTCAAGGGAGGCTGAGGCCATGACCCAGGACCATCTCGCTGCATCATCCCCGCTGCCGGAGCACGCGCGCCTTGCCGCGTTCGCCGGTGAATGGAATGGCGAAGAGGTGGTCTTTCCGTCGCGATGGACGGAGGGCGGGACAGCGACCTCTCACGTCGTGGCCCACATGGATCTCAATGGCTTCTATCTGATCCAGGACTCGGTCCAGACCCGCGACGGCAAGCAGAGCTTCGCCACCCACGGCATCTTCACCTTCGACCGCGAAGACCGGACCTATAAATTGTTCTGGTACGATTCGCTCGGCTACACGCCGCCCTCGCCCGCCTCCGGCGGGTGGGTCGGCAAGACCCTGACGCTGGTGCGCGGCTCGCTGCGAGGCAATGCGCGCCACGTCTATGAAATCATCGACGACGATTCCTATTCGTTGAAGATCCAGTTCTCGCCGGACGCGGAAGGCTGGGCCGACGTGCTCACCGGCGTCTACCGCCGCATCCACTGACCTCTCACTCGTTAGTTTCGCGAAAGCAGACCTCATGTCCATCCTGATCGACAAGAACACCAAGGTCATCTGCCAGGGCTTTACCGGCAAGAACGGCACCTTCCACTCGGAGGCCGCGATTGCCTATGGCACCAAGATGGTCGGCGGCACTTCGCCGGGCAAAGGCGGCGCGACGCATCTGGGCCTGCCGGTGTTCGACACCGTGCGCGAGGCGCGTGAGAAGACCGGCGCCGATGCATCGGTGATCTACGTGCCGCCGCCGGGCGCGGCCGATGCGATCTGCGAAGCCATCGATGCCGAGATCCCGCTGATCGTCTGCATCACGGAAGGTATCCCGGTCATCGACATGGTCAGGGTGAAGCGTTCGCTGGCCGGTTCCAAGTCGCGCCTGATCGGGCCGAACTGCCCGGGCGTCATGACCGCCGGCGAGTGCAAGATCGGCATCATGCCGGCCAACATCTTCAAGACCGGCAGCGTCGGCATCGTCTCGCGCTCGGGGACGCTGACCTACGAAGCCGTGTTCCAGACCACCCAGGAAGGCCTCGGCCAGACCACCGCGGTCGGCATCGGCGGCGATCCGGTCAAGGGAACCGAGTTCATTGACGTGCTGGAAATGCTGCTCGGCGACCCCAAGACCGAGTCGATCATCATGATCGGCGAGATCGGCGGCTCCGCCGAGGAGGACGCCGCCCAGTTCCTTAAGGACGAAGCCAAGCGCGGCCGCCAGAAGCCGATGGTCGGTTTCATCGCCGGTGTCACGGCCCCTCCCGGCCGCCGCATGGGCCACGCCGGCGCGATCATTTCGGGCGGAAAGGGTGACGCCGGTTCCAAGACCGACGCGATGAAATCGGCAGGAATTACAGTGTCCCCGTCTCCCGCCCGCCTTGGGCACACGCTTGCCGAAAAATTGAAAGCCTGATTCACACCTTCGTAATTTTCCGGGCGAAGTTTCGCAGCAAATAGGGTAAATGGTGCCTGTCGCGCTGGTCCTCTGCCGGGGAGCCCAGCGCCAGCGCCGTTTGTTATGCGCGAACCGAAATCGCCAGGAACTCAAGCATGTCTCGCCAAGACGCGAACGCAGCCTTTGCCCTCTCTTCCTTTTTGCAGGGCACCAACGCCACCTACATCGACGAAATCTACGCCCGCTACGAGAAGGACCCGTCCTCAGTCGACACTGAGTGGCAGGAATTCTTCAAGAGCCTCAACGACCAGCCGGGCGACATCAGCAAGAACGCCCAGGGCCCGTCCTGGGAGCGCGCCAACTGGCCGCTGATCCCGCAGGACGATCTGACCTCCGCGCTCGACGGCAATTGGGCGGAAGTCGAGAAGACGGTCGGCGCCAAGATCGCCGCCAAGGCCCAGGCCAAGGGTGGCGACAAGGCCGGCGGCCTCTCCTCCGCCGACCTGCTCCAGGCCACCCGCGACTCGGTCCGGGCGCTGATGCTGATCCGCTCCTACCGCATGCGCGGCCACTTCCACGCCAAGCTCGATCCGCTCGGCATCGAAGCCCAGCGCAATCGCGAAGAGCTCGATCCGCGGACCTACGGCTTCAGCGAAGCCGATTTCGACCGCAAGATCTTCCTCGACCATGTGCTCGGTCTCGAATACGCCAACTTGCGCGAAATCACCGCGATCTGCGAGCGCACCTACTGCCAGACGCTCGGCGTCGAGTTCATGCACATCACCAACGCGGCGCAGAAGGCCTGGATCCAGGAGCGCATCGAGGGGCCGGACAAGGAAATCTCCTTCACCCGCGAAGGCCGCCGCGCCATCCTGATGAAGCTGGTCGAAGCCGAAGGCTTCGAGAAATTCTGCGACACCAAGTTCACCGGCACCAAGCGCTTCGGCCTGGACGGTGCTGAATCGCTGATCCCCGCGCTCGAGCAGATCATCAAGCGTGGCGGCAATCTCGGCGTGAAAGAAGTCGTGCTGGGCATGCCGCATCGTGGCCGCCTCAACGTGCTGACCCAGGTGATGGGCAAGCCGCACCGCGCGCTGTTCCACGAGTTCAAGGGCGGTTCGGCCAATCCTGATGCGGTCGAAGGCTCGGGCGACGTCAAGTATCACCTCGGCGCGTCCTCGGATCGCGAGTTCGACGGCAACCGCATCCATCTGTCGCTGACCGCCAACCCCTCACATCTCGAGATCGTCGATCCCGTGGTGCTCGGAAAAGTCCGCGCCAAGCAGGATCAGCACGGCGATCCGCCGGATATGCGCATCTCGGTGATGCCGCTCCTGATGCACGGCGACGCAGCCTTTGCGGGCCAAGGCGTGGTCGCGGAATGTTTCGGCCTGTCGGACCTGAAGGGCTACCGCACCGGCGGCTCCGTGCACTTCATCGTCAACAACCAGATCGGCTTCACCACCTATCCGCGTTATTCGCGTTCGTCGCCGTATCCGTCCGACGTGGCGAAGATGATCGACGCGCCGATCTTCCACGTCAACGGCGACGATCCGGAAGCCGTCGTGTTCGCGGCCAAGGTCGCGACCGAGTTCCGGCAGAAATTCCACAAGCCCGTCGTCATCGACATGTTCTGCTACCGCAGGCATGGCCATAACGAGGGCGATGAGCCGGCTTTCACCCAGCCGGTGATGTACAAGAAGATCGCGGCCCATCCGTCGACGCTCGAGCTCTACGCCCGCCGTCTCATCAGCGAAGGCGTGCTGACCGAGGGCGAGGTCGAGAAGGCCAAGGCCGACTGGCGCGCGCGGCTCGATGCCGAGCTCGAAGCCGGCTCCGGCTACAAGCCCAACAAGGCCGACTGGCTCGACGGCAAATGGGCCGGCTTCAAGATCGCGGATCAGGAAGAAGACGCGCGGCGTGGCGTTACCGGCGTCGACATCGCCGCACTGAAGGACATCGGCCGCAAGATCACCAAGGTGCCGGATGGTTTCCGCGTCCATCGCACCATCCAGCGCTTCCTCGAAAACCGCGCCAGGGCGATCGACGGCGGCACGGGCATCGACTGGGCGACCGGCGAGGCGCTGGCGTTCTGCACGCTGCTCAACGAGAACCACCATGTCCGCCTGTCCGGGCAGGATTCGGAGCGCGGCACCTTCTCGCAGCGCCACTCGGTCCTGATCGACCAGGAAGACGAGAGCCGCTACACGCCGTTCAACCATCTCGGTCACGAGCAGGGCCATTACGAGGTCATCAACTCGCTGCTGTCGGAAGAAGCCGTGCTCGGCTTCGAGTACGGCTACTCGCTCGCCGAGCCGAACACGTTGACCCTGTGGGAAGCGCAGTTCGGCGATTTCGCCAACGGCGCGCAGGTCGTGTTCGACCAGTTCATCTCCTCGGGTGAGCGCAAATGGCTGCGCATGTCCGGCCTCGTCTGCCTCCTGCCGCACGGCTATGAGGGCCAGGGACCGGAGCACTCCTCGGCGCGTCTGGAGCGTTATCTCCAGATGTGCGCAGAAGACAACATGCAGGTGGTGTATCCGACCACGCCGGCGAACTACTTCCACGTGCTGCGTAGGCAGCTCCATCGCGAGATCCGCAAGCCGCTGATCGTGATGACGCCGAAGTCGCTGCTGCGTCACAAGCGGGCGGTCTCGCGTCTCGAGGAGCTCGCGAAGGGAACGACCTTCCATCGCATCCTCTATGACGACGCCCAGATGCTGCCGGGCGAAGCGGTCAAACTCGTTCCCGACGAGAAGATCCGCCGCATCGTGCTGTGCTCGGGCAAGGTCTATTACGACCTCTACGAGGAGCGCGAGAAGCGCGGGATGGACGACATCTACCTGATGCGCATCGAGCAGCTCTATCCGGTGCCGCTCAAGGCGCTGGTGGCCGAGCTGTCGCGCTTCAAGAAGGCCGAAGTGGTGTGGTGCCAGGAAGAGCCCCGCAACATGGGGGCCTGGCACTTCATCGAGCCCTATCTGGAATGGGTGCTGAACCAGGTGAACGGTGTGAGCCGGCGTCCGCGTTATGTCGGCCGCGCCGCCTCCGCTGCGACCGCCACGGGTCTGATGTCCAAGCATCAGGCGCAGTTGAAGGCGTTCCTGGACGAAGCATTGAGCTGAGAAGTTTTTAGGACGCTGTCATCGCCCGCCTTGTGCGCAATTGCGCACTGGGGCGGGCGATCCAGTACGCCGTGACGGCCGTGATGACCACGAACGCCGCGGAGTACTGGATGCCCCGCCTTCGCGGGGCATGACACCTGTGAAATTCACGACCGCATTGGCGATCTCCTTAAGGAAAAGACCATGACTGAAATTCGTGTGCCGACCCTCGGCGAATCCGTCACCGAGGCCACCATCGGCCGCTGGTTCAAGAAGGCCGGCGATCCCGTCGCCGTCGACGAGCCCTTGGTGGAGCTCGAGACCGACAAGGTCACCATCGAAGTCCCGGCGCCTTCCGCCGGCACGCTGAGCGAGATCATCGCCGCAGATGGCACGACCGTTGCGGTCGGTGCGCTGCTCGGGCAGATCACCGAGGGCACGGCTGGCGTCGCAAAGACGCCCGCCAAGCCGGCTGCCGCGCCCGCGCCTGCTCCCGCCGCGGCGGCCCCAGCCGCCGCCCCCGCTGCCGCGAAAGCACCGCCGGCCGACTCTCCCCTCGCTCCCTCCGTGCGAAAGCTCTCGGCCGAGACCGGCATCGACGCCTCGACCGTTCCGGGCTCCGGCAAGGACGGTCGCGTCACCAAGGGCGACATGCTCGCCGCAATCGAGCGTGCGGCCTCGGCGCCGACCCCGGTCAACCAGCCCGCCGCCGCGGTTCAGGTTCGCGCACCCTCGCCGGCCGATGACGCCGCCCGCGAAGAGCGCGTCAAGATGACCCGGCTGCGCCAGACCATCGCGCGCCGGCTCAAGGACGTGCAGAACACCGCCGCCATGCTCACGACCTTCAACGAGGTCGACATGACCAACGTCATGGCGCTGCGTGCGCACTACAAGGATGCGTTCGAGAAGAAGCACGGCTCGAAGCTCGGCTTCATGGGCTTCTTCACCAAGGCCGTCGTGCAGGGACTGAAGGACATCCCGGCCGTCAACGCCGAGATCGACGGCACCGATCTGATCTACAAGAACTACTATCACATCGGCGTCGCCGTCGGCACCGACAAGGGCCTCGTCGTGCCCGTGGTGCGCGACTGCGACAACAAGTCGATCGCCGACATCGAGAAGGGCATCGCCGATTTCGGCCGCCGCGCCCGTGACGGCCAGCTCAAGATCGACGAGATGCAGGGCGGCACCTTCACCATCACCAACGGCGGCATCTACGGCTCGCTGATGTCGACCCCGATCCTGAACGCGCCGCAGTCCGGCATTCTCGGCATGCACAAGATCCAGGAGCGGCCGATGGTCGTCGGCGGCAAGATCGAGGTCCGCCCGATGATGTATCTCGCGCTGTCCTACGATCATCGCGTCATCGACGGCAAGGAAGCCGTGACCTTCCTGGTTCGCGTCAAGGAGAGCCTGGAAGATCCGGCGCGCCTGGTGCTCGATCTCTGATCCCTGATGCTCTGCGAGCGCCGTCGCCTTTCGCGACGGCGCGTGTCGAACCATGGAGGCGCGCGTGACCGATAAAGTCGTTGTCATCACCGGCGGCAGCCGCGGCATTGGCCGCGCGACCGCGATTGCGGCGGCCGCGCGCGGCTTCCGTGTCGTGGTCGGCTATGCCAGCAATAAGACGGCCGCCGACGAGGTGGTCGCCGAGATCGCTGCCAGCAACGGCAAGGCCATCGCGGTGAAATGCGACGTCGCCGAGGAAAGCGACATCCTGGCGCTGTTCAAGGCCGCAGACGCATTCGGCACGCTCGGCGCGCTCGTCAACAATGGCGGTATCGTCGGGACCAGTGGCGTGCGCGTCGATGAGATGTCGGCCGAGCGCATCCAGCGCGTGATGGCGGTCAACGTCACCGGCTCCATCCTCTGCGCGCGCGAAGCGGTGAAGCGGATGTCGACCAGGCACGGCGGCCAGGGCGGCGTCATCGTCAATCTGTCATCGGTTGCTGCCAAGCTCGGCGCGCCGAACACCTATGTCGACTATGCAGCGTCCAAGGGCGCGATTGATTCCTTCACCATCGGCCTCGGCTATGAGGTTGCCGGCGAGGGCATTCGCGTCGCGGGCATCCGCCCCGGCCTGATCGACACCGAAATCCACGCTGCCGGCGGTGAGCCCGACCGCGCCCATCGCCTGGCCCATATGGTGCCGATGAAGCGCGTCGGTACTGCCGATGAAGTTGCCAATGCCATCGTCTGGCTGATGTCGGACGATGCCTCCTACGTCACCTCAGCCATTCTCGATGTGTCCGGCGGACGCTGACGCGCCGCGCGGACGCTGACACATCCCTCAACGCTAAACTTACGGGACTTTCTCTCATGGCATACGATCTCGTCGTCATCGGCACCGGACCGGGCGGTTATGTCTGCGCGGTCCGTGCAGCGCAGCTCGGCATGAAAGTCGCCGTGGTCGAAAAGAACGCGACGCTCGGCGGCACCTGCCTCAATGTCGGCTGCATGCCGTCGAAGGCGCTGCTGCACGCCTCCGAAATGTTCGAGGAGGCCGGGCATTCCTTCGCCAAGATGGGCGTCAGCGTTTCCGCGCCGAAGCTCGATTTGCCTGCGATGATGAATTTCAAGCAGCAGGGCATCGACGGCAACGTCAAGGGTGTCGAGTTCCTGATGAAGAAGAACAAGATCGACGTGCTCAAGGGCGCCGGCAAGATTCTCGGCACCGGCAAAGTTGAAGTCTCCGCCGACGGCAAGTCGCAAATCATCGAAACCAAGAGCATCGTGATCGCCACCGGCTCGGACATCGCGCGTCTCAAGGGCATCGAGATCGACGAGACGCGCATCGTATCGTCGACCGGCGCGCTGTCGCTGGACAAGGTCCCCGGCAAGCTCTTGATCGTCGGCGCCGGCGTGATCGGCCTCGAGCTCGGCTCGGTCTGGCACCGTCTCGGCGCCGAAGTCGTCGTCGTCGAATTCCTCGACCGCATTCTGCCCGGCATGGACGGCGAGATCGCCAAGCAATTCCAGCGCATCCTGGAGAAGCAGGGCTTTGCGTTCAAGCTCGGTGCCAAGGTCACGGGCGTGGACGCCTCCGGCAAGACGCTGAAGGCGACGGTCGAGCCCGCCGCCGGCGGCGCTGCCGAGACGCTGGAAGCCGACGTCGTTCTCGTCTGTATCGGCCGTGTGCCGTATACGGAGGGGCTCGGCCTGAAGGAAGCCGGCGTTGCGCTCGACAATCGCGGCCGCGTGCAGATCGATCCGCACTTCGCCACCAGCGTGAAGGGCGTCTATGCGATCGGCGACGTCGTCGCGGGTCCGATGCTCGCGCACAAGGCCGAGGATGAAGGCGTCGCGGTTGCCGAGATCATCGCCGGGCAGGCCGGCCACGTGAACTACGATGTTATCCCCGGCGTCGTGTATACCACGCCGGAAGTATCCTCCGTCGGTAAAACCGAGGAGGAGCTGAAGCAGGCGGGCGTGGCTTATACCGTCGGGAAGTTTCCCTTTACCGCCAACGGCCGCTCCAAGGTCAACCAGACCACCGACGGCTTTGTGAAGATTCTCGCAGATGCGAAGACCGATCGCGTGCTCGGCGTGCACATAATCGGCCGCGAAGCCGGGGAAATGATCCACGAGGCGGCTGTTCTCATGGAGTTTGGCGGCAGCGCGGAGGATCTCGCGCGCACCTGCCACGCGCACCCGACCCGCTCGGAGGCCATCAAGGAGGCCGCGCTTGCAGTCGGCAAGCGGGCCATCCATATGTAGGTGGCGCCCAGCGCCGAATCGGGCGGGAAACACATGCTACGCCGCCTGCTTCAACCGGTCTGGGTCCTGCTCGCGATCATCTTCCTGATCGAAGCCTGGCTGTGGGACCATCTCGAACCGATCGTTGCGCGGGTTGTCGCAATTGTCCCGCTCGCGCGGCTCAAGCAATGGCTGTCGGACCGCGTCGATGCGCTGTCGCCGGCGATGACGCTGATCGTGTTCGCCGTGCCCATCATTCCGCTGTTTCCGCTCAAGCTGGTCGGCCTGTGGCTGCTCACGCACGAATACTGGACCAGCGCGGTCTTCACCATCGTGTTCGCAAAGCTGCTCGGGGTCGGCGTCACCGCCTTCGTGTTCGATGTGACGCGCGACAAGCTGATGGAGATGGCGTGGTTCGAGCGGCTCTATGATCTGGTGCTGAAGCTGCGTGCCAAGGCCGCCGAGCTGGTCGATCCGATCAAGCGGCGCATCCGCGAGCTGATCGCCGGCAACGGCGAAGGCTGGTCCTCCCGCACGCTCCGCCTGATCCAGCGCTTTCGCAAGAGCGTGCACGAAGCGCGTTGAAGGTTCGCCGCACACTCGCTGTCATCGCCCGGCTTGACCGGGCGATCCAGTATTCCAGAGAGGGCAATGGATACGGAGAAGCCGCGGCGTACTGGATGCCCCGGTCAAGCCGGGGCATGACACTGCGTGTGTGGCGTCAAACCACGCGTTTTCGTTTTCGCTAATGCAAATGCAGCAGATGCGGCAGCCACAGGCCGAGCCCGGTCATGACGAGCCCAGCGATCGTCAGCAGGCCGGCGACATAAGCGAGCGCGATCATGCCGGTGATGATGGTGGCCGACGCCAGCACGATGCCGATCTGGAAGGCCGCGGATGCCAGTTCGAAGTGATGATATTTCGCAGTCGCCTCGTCGCGCTCATGCTCGGCGTGCTTGGCCTTTTCGGCCAGCTGCTCGGTGCCTTCGCCGGTCTCTGGCTCGGAACGGTAGCGCTGCGCGGTCTTCTGCCAGTCCTCGATCTGCTTCTGCACGGCCACCTTGTTGGCCTCATCGCTCGCCGCGCCGAGGATGAGCTTGCCCTGGTCCGCCATGCTCTGCACCATGGTGCGGCGGATACTCTTGGCCTGGAAGAACGCCCAGAGGTTGGAGGCCTCGACGTTCTTGCTGATCGATTCGGTCTGCGCGCCCTTGCCGAGCGTCTCGGAGATCGCCAGGAACAGCGCCAGAACGGCAATCAGGAGCGCGATCTTCTTGTTCGAGCCGGACGCGTGTTCGGCGTGCTCGGCATGCTCCATGCTTTCATGTGCGCTCATAAGTCCCTCCTGGCTCGGTTCCCCACGATTGACCGAACCGCGGGCGCCGCGCAAGAGGCATGCGCGCCGAGAGGCTTGCTATGACAGCTTCATGTCAGCATCAGCGACGGGGATGCGCGCTGGCATAAACTTCCAGCAGCCGTTCGGCATCGATGCCGGTATAGATCTGCGTGGTCGAGAGCGAGGCATGGCCGAGCAATTCCTGGATCGCGCGCAAATCGCCGCCGCGTGACAACAGGTGCGTGGCGAAGGAATGCCGGAGCGCGTGCGGCGTGGCGCTATCGGGCAGGCCGAGCGCGCCGCGCAGCCGCTCCATCGCGAGCTGGATGATGCGCGGGCTCAAGGGCCCGCCGCGTGCGCCGACGAAGATCGGCCCCTCCGCCGGCAGCGGATACGGGCACATCGCGACGTACTCCTGCACGAGCGCGAGCACGTTCTGCAGCACCGGCACCATGCGGGTCTTGTTGCCTTTGCCGGTTACGATCAGCACGTCGCCTTCACCGGGACGCGGCACCTCGCGGCGCGTCAGCCCCAGCGCTTCGGAGATGCGCAGGCCCGAGCCGTAGAGGAGCGCCATCACCGCGGCATCGCGCGCCAGAATCCAGGTCTCGCGGTCCTCGCCGGCGCGCTCGTCGGCGTCCGCAAGACGCTTGGCCGACGCCATCGGCAACGGCTTTGGCAGGCTCTTTGCGACTTTCGGCGCGCGGATCGCCGAGAGCGCGCCAACCTTGCCCTTGCCTTCGCGCTCAAGGAAGCGGCCGAACGAGCGCAGCCCCGCGAGTGCGCGCATCAGCGAGCGACCGGCAATATCGTCGGCGCGGCGCATCGCCATGAAGGCCCTGATATCGGTGGCCTCCAGCGCGGCGAAACGCTTCAGCGTCACCCGCTCGCCCCAATGGCCGCAGAGGAAATTCAAGCACTGCCGCAAATCGCGGGCATAGGCTTCCAGCGTCTTCGGCGACAGCCGTCGCTCCGCGCCGAGATGCGACAGCCAGCGCGTCATCTCCTGCGCGATATCAGGATCGGCGCTGGCGAGCTCGATCTGTGGGGCGGCCGCTTTGCTCATGCGCTCTGGACGTGGTGATTCCACTCAGTATATCGCATCACACTCGTTTATCGTTCGCTAAGGCCGCCTCAGGGCGCTAGCCTTGAAGCCCCCGGGTTCCGATTCCCCCTCATGGATCACACGTCGCGCAGCAACGCCGTTTCCGCCAACGCGACCCGCATGGTCGACGTGCTGGTGCCGGTCGCGCTCGACCAGACCTATTCCTACAAGGTGCCGCGCGGGATGGAGCTGAAGGCGGGCGATATTATCGGCGTGCCGCTCGGCCCGCGCGAGGTGCTCGCCGTGGTCTGGGCCGAAAACGCCAATCCGGATCCGCGCCTGCACAACCGCCTCAAGGAGGTCAGCGAAAAGCTCGACATCCCGCCGCTGAAGCCCGAGCTGCGTGCGGTCGTGGACTGGATCGCCAATTACACGCTGAGCCCGCGCGGCATGGTGCTGCGCATGTGCCTGCGGATGGGCGAGAACCTCGGCCCCGAGCGGGTGCGCGCTGGCGTGCGCCTGGTCGGCGATCCGCCAAAACGTCTGACGCCGGCGCGGCAGCGCCTGATCCAGGTGCTGTCGGACCGGCTGCTGCACGGCAAGTCGGAAGCCGCCAGGGAGGCCGGCGTTTCGGCTGGCGTGATCGACGGCCTCGTCGACGAAGGCACGCTCACGGTCGAGCCGATGCCGCCGGCTCCGCCGCCGCCGGCCCCAGATCCGGATTTCAGCCGGCCGGATTTTTCGCCGCTCCAGCGCGCCGGGGTCGATGCCATGCGCGCGCTCGCCGCCAACGGCAGCTTTCACGTCGCGCTGCTCGATGGTGTCACCGGCTCGGGCAAGACCGAGGTTTATTTCGAAGCCGTGGCCGAGGCGACCCGACGCGGAAAGCAGTCGCTGATCCTGATGCCGGAGATCGCGCTCACCGGCCAGTTCCTCGATCGCTTCGCGCAACGTTTTGGCGTGCGCCCTCTGGAATGGCATTCCGAGCTGACGCCGCGCACCCGCGCGCGCAATTGGGCGGCGATCTCCGAGGGCAGCGCGCCGGTCGTGGTCGGCGCGCGCTCGGCGCTGTTTCTGCCTTACGCCAATCTCGGCCTCATTGTGGTCGATGAAGAGCACGACCAGGCCTACAAGCAGGACGAGGGCGTGCATTATCACGCCCGCGACATGGCGGTGGTGCGCGCGCACATCGCAAAGGTCCCGATCGTGCTGGCGTCGGCGACGCCGTCGGTCGAATCCGAGGTCAATGCGCGCAAGAACCGCTATCAGCGCATCGCGCTGCCGTCGCGCTTCGGCGGCCAGCACATGCCGCATATCGAGGCCATCGACATGCGCCGCGAGCCGCCGGCGCGCGGCCGCTTCATCTCGCCGCGACTGGCCTCCGAGATCAGGACCGCGATCGAGCGGCGCGAGCAGGCGCTATTGTTTCTCAATCGCCGCGGCTATGCGCCGTTGACGCTGTGCCGCGCCTGCGGCCATCGCTTCGCCTGCACCATCTGCGATGCCTGGCTGGTCGATCATCGCTTCCGCCAGCGCCTCGTCTGTCACCATTGCGGCTTCTCGATGCCGCGCCCGCAGACCTGTCCGCATTGTGCGGCGGAGGAATCGCTGGTCGCGGTCGGGCCCGGTGTCGAGCGCTTGCAGGAAGAGGCGGCCGCGCTGTTCCCGGAGGCGCGCACCATGGTGCTGTCGAGCGATCTCATCACCTCGATCGAGACGATGCGCTCCGAGCTGAATGACATCGCGGAGGGTCGCGTCGACGTCATCATCGGCACGCAGCTCGTGGCCAAGGGCCACAATTTCCCGCGGCTCAATCTGGTCGGCGTGGTCGATGCGGATCTCGGCCTGTCCAATGGCGATCCGCGCGCCTCCGAGCGCACCTGGCAATTGCTCAACCAGGTGATCGGCCGCGCCGGGCGCGAGCAGGGCCGTGGCATCGGCTATCTCCAGACCCACCAGCCCGATCATCCCGTGATGAAGGCGCTGATCGCCTGCGACCGCGAAGCCTTCTACGACAGCGAGATCGATTTGCGTGAACGCACGCTCTATCCGCCGTTCGGGCGGCTCGCGAGCCTGATCATTTCCGCCGGCGACCGGCCGAGCGCCGAGGGCTTTGGCCGCCACCTCGTCGCGCTCGCGCCGCGCGACGAGCGCGTTGTGGTGCTGGGCCCGGCGGAAGCCCCGCTCGCGGTCATCAAGGGCCGCTACCGCTTCCGCATTCTGGTGAAATCCGCGCGCGGCTTCGACCTGTCGGATTATCTGCGCAACTGGCTTGCCGTATGCCCGAAGCCGAAGGGCAATCAAAAGCTCGAAGTCGACGTCGATCCGCAGAGCTTTTTGTAGGCCGGTTGTCATTCGGGGCGCGCATAGCGCGAGCCCGGAATCCATCGGGCGGCAGAGTTGGTGGGGGAATGGATTCCGGGTTCGCGACTTCGTCGCGCCCCGGAATGACAGCACGTAAAAAAGCCCGCCGTCCCCCAAGACGGCGGGCTTGTTTCAGGCGTCGCGCGCCTTAGGAGACGACTTCCGCGGTGACGCGGCCGACGCCGGCGCCGGTGAGGCCGATGGCGCGGGCAGCGCCCGTGGAGAGGTCGAGGACACGGCCGCGAATGAACGGGCCACGGTCGTTGATGGTGACGATGACGCTCGAGCCGCCATGGGTGACGCGCAGCTTGGTGCCGAACGGCAGCGAACGGTGCGCCGCGGTCATGGCGTTCTGGTTGAAGCGCTGGCCCGAGGCGGTCCTGCTGCCGGACTCATTCCCGTAAAAGGAAGCCATGCCGGAGAAGGAACGTCCGGTGCCCTGCGACGGCGTCATCGACGCATTGGCGTTACGCCAATCGGAGGTCGTGTTGGCATCGTTCTGGGCGTGGTGGCGGTGATGATGGTGGGAATACCGATGGTGATGGCGGGATTTGGCGGAAGCTTCGGTGGCAGTTCCACCGATGAGAAGAGTTGCGGCAACAAAGGCGATCGCCGTACGCGGCCGGGTCACAGAGCCCAGCGTCTTCAAACAAAGCATATATTGGTCCCTAAGCTAGTATTGCCACATATGTGGCAAGTGGAGCCCCCGTAAGTTTGCGAGCGGGACCGCGTTTCGATTCCTAATGAGGCGTGAATTGGGCAGTAAATCCGTTCTGTGTCTTCATGTAATATCTTGTTACCGGCGGGGATATTCGGCCGATATTCCGTAATCTTGGATTTTAACGATTCATTAACCTCCGTATTACTTACAAATACTGTAAAACGAAGTCATCGCTTCCCGCATTTAGAATTGGGTAAGTATTCGGCGAGTGAAGCGGATGCGCCCGGAATCACGCCTCAGCGATCCGTGTTCATGGCCGCTATGCGCTGAGGGCAGGAACAAATCGCCGGCGTCGGCTCACGGGCTGACTTAAGCGCTGTGGCAATTCCGCGGCGTGGCAGGTCATCGTCGCGTCGTCGTGGAGTGCGACGAACTGGCGACATAACGTCATGCCTTTAATTTGGCGTCATGTTGCACGTGCGCGCCTGCTATGTTAGCAAAGCCGCGATTTTAACGAGCCCGGCACTTCCGTGCGGGGTCGAAAATCGAAGTCCCGCTTGAATTCCAAGGGCTTGGATCGCTAGGCGCCGCTTTGTGGCGACGGTTTTTCCCTTGCGAGTTTGACAGCAAAAAGAGCACGTCTGTGGCTGCAGAAGATACGTCCGTTTCCGGTGTGTCGGGCCGTTATGCAACGGCCTTGTTTGAACTGGCCCGCGACCAGAAAGTGGTCGACGAGGTCAAAGCCGATCTCGAGAAATTCGAGGGCATGCTCAACGAAAGCGCCGATCTGAAGCGCCTCGTTCGCAGCCCGGTTTTCGCGGCCGACGCCCAGTCCAGGGCCCTCTCGGCCGTTTTGGACAAGGCGGGCATCGCCGGCATCTCCGCCAATTTCCTGAAAGTGCTGACCGCCAACCGCCGCCTGTTCGCGGTGGCTGACGTCATCCGCGCCTATCGCGCCCTGGTCGCCAAGTTCAAGGGCGAGGCCACGGCCGACGTCACCGTGGCGGAGGCGCTATCGGACAAGAATCTCGACGCCCTCAAGGTTGCCCTGAAGTCGGTGACCGGCAAGGACGTCGCGCTCAACGTGAAGGTCGATCCCTCGATCATCGGTGGCCTCGTGGTCAAGCTTGGCAGCCGGATGATCGATAGCTCGCTTCGCACCAAACTCAATTCGATCAAGCACGCGATGAAAGAGGCAGGCTGATGGACATCCGCGCCGCGGAAATTTCCGCGATCCTCAAGGACCAGATCAAGAATTTCGGCCAGGAAGCTGAAGTCTCCGAAGTCGGACAGGTGCTGTCCGTCGGCGACGGCATCGCCCGCGTTTACGGCCTGGATAACGTCCAGGCCGGTGAAATGGTCGAGTTCGAGAACGGCACCCGCGGCATGGCGCTGAACCTCGAAACCGACAACGTCGGTATCGTCATTTTCGGCGCCGACCGTGAGATCAAGGAAGGTCAGACCGTCAAGCGGACCCGCGCCATCGTGGACGCGCCGGTCGGCAAGGGCCTGCTCGGCCGCGTCGTCGACGCGCTCGGCAATCCCATCGACGGCAAGGGCCCGATCCAGGCCGACAAGCGCATGCGCGTCGACGTCAAGGCGCCCGGCATCATTCCGCGCAAGTCCGTGAACGAACCGATGGCGACCGGCCTCAAGGCGATCGACGCCCTGATCCCGATCGGCCGCGGCCAGCGCGAGCTGATCATCGGTGACCGTCAGACCGGCAAGACCGCGATCGCGCTCGACACCATCCTCAACCAGAAGCCGCTCAACGCGCAGCCGGACGAGAACATCAAGCTGTATTGCGTCTACGTCGCGATCGGCCAGAAGCGCTCGACCGTTGCCCAGTTCGTGAAGGTGCTGGAAGAGCAGGGCGCGCTGGAATATTCGATCATCGTCGCCGCCACCGCGTCCGATCCGGCGCCGATGCAGTACATCGCGCCGTTCACCGGCTGCACCATGGGCGAGTACTTCCGCGACAACGGCATGCACGCCGTCATCATCTATGACGATTTGTCCAAGCAGGCCGTCGCCTACCGCCAGATGTCGCTCCTGCTGCGCCGCCCGCCGGGCCGCGAAGCCTATCCGGGCGACGTGTTCTATCTGCATTCCCGCCTGCTCGAGCGCGCGGCGAAGCTGAACAAGGACCAGGGCTCGGGCTCGCTGACGGCGCTGCCGGTCATCGAAACCCAGGCCAACGACGTGTCGGCCTACATTCCGACCAACGTCATCTCGATCACCGACGGCCAGATCTTCCTCGAAACCGACCTGTTCTTCCAGGGCATCCGCCCCGCGGTGAACGTCGGTCTGTCGGTGTCGCGCGTCGGCTCCTCGGCGCAGACCAAGGCCACCAAGAAGGTCGCCGGCAAGATCAAGGGCGAGCTCGCGCAGTACCGCGAAATGGCGGCGTTCGCGCAGTTCGGCTCCGACCTCGACGCCTCGACCCAGCGCCTGCTCAACCGCGGCTCGCGTCTGACCGAGCTCCTGAAGCAGCCGCAGTTCGCGCCGCTGAAGATGGAAGAGCAGGTCTGCGTGATCTGGGCCGGCACCAACGGCTATCTCGATCCGCTTCCGGTCAACAAGGTGCGCGCGTTCGAGGACGGTCTGTTGTCGCTGCTGCGCGGCAAGAACGTCGAGATCCTCAACGCGATCCGCGACAGCCGCGATCTCTCCGACGACACCGCCGCCAAGCTGAAGTCGGTGGTCGAAGGTTTCGCCAAGAGCTTCGCATAAGAGAACGGTCGCAAAGGCCGGGCTTCTTGTCCCGGCCTTCCGTGCCTCACCGCATGGAGACGAAGACGTGGATGCCCGGGACACGCCCGGGCATGACGACTGGGATAGGCTAGCGGCTTGATCCAGGGGATCGAACCGCCGGGGTGAACGAAGAATGGCGTCACTTAAAGACATGCGCGTCCGCATCGCCTCCACAAAGGCGACGCAGAAGATCACCAAGGCCATGCAGATGGTCGCAGCGTCCCGATTGCGCCGCGCCCAGCAAGCGGCCGAGGCGGCGCGGCCCTATGCCGACAAGATGAGCGCGGTGATCTCCAACATCGCCAGCGCTGCCGCCGGTTCGCCCGGCGCGCCGGTGCTGCTGGGCGGCACCGGCAAGGATCAGGTTCACCTGCTGCTGGTCTGCACCGGCGAGCGTGGCCTGTCCGGCGCGTTCAACTCCTCGATCGTGCGCCTCGCGCGCGAGCGCGCCCAGACGCTGATGGCGCAGGGCAAGGAAGTCAAATTTTTCTGCGTCGGCCGCAAGGGCTACGAGCAGCTCCGTCGCCTCTACGACAAACAGATCGTCGAGCACCTCGACCTGCGCGGCGTTCGTCAGCTCGGCTTCCTCAACGCCGAGGACATCGCCAAGAAGGTTCTGGCCCGCTTCGACAACGGCGAATTCGACGTCTGCACGTTGTTCTACGCGCAGTTCAAGTCGGTCATCGCCCAGGTCCCGACCGCGCAGCAGATCATTCCGCTGACCGTGGAAGAAAAGGCGGCGAATGCGCCGTCGACGTCCTACGATTACGAGCCGGAGGAAGACGAGCTCCTCTCCGGCCTGTTGCCGCGGAATATCGCGGTACAGATTTTCCGCGCGCTGCTGGAAAACAACGCCTCGTTCTATGGCGCCCAGATGAGCTCGATGGACAACGCCACCCGCAACGCGGGCGAAATGATCCGCAAGCAAACCCAGATCTACAACCGAACCCGTCAAGCCCAGATCACCAAGGAGCTGATCGAGATCATCTCCGGCGCCGAGGCGGTCTGACGCACGAACCAAACGACGGTCGTTCAAGTAAAGAATTTCGAAGGAGAGCTTCATGGCTACAGCAGCTACCCAGGTCGGTCGTGTCACCCAGGTCATGGGCGCCGTCGTCGACGTTCAGTTCGAAGGCCATCTGCCGGCCATTCTGAATTCGTTGGAAACCAAGAACGGCAACATCCGCCTCGTGCTGGAAGTTGCGCAGCATCTCGGTGAGTCCACCGTGCGCACGATCGCGATGGACGTGACCGAAGGTCTGGTCCGCGGCCAGGAAGTGACCGACACCGGTCAGCCGATCTCTGTTCCCGTCGGCGCGGGCACGCTCGGCCGCATCATGAACGTGATCGGTGAGCCGATCGACGAAGCCGGTCCGATCCAGTCCGAAGGCAAGCGCGCCATCCACCAGGAAGCGCCGACCTACACCGATCAGTCGACCGAAGCGGAAATTCTCGTCACCGGCATCAAGGTCGTCGACTTGCTCGCGCCCTACGCCAAGGGCGGCAAGATCGGCCTGTTCGGCGGCGCCGGCGTCGGCAAGACCGTGCTGATTCAGGAGCTGATCAACAACGTTGCGAAGGCGCACGGTGGCTACTCCGTGTTCGCCGGCGTCGGCGAGCGTACCCGCGAGGGCAACGACCTCTATCACGAGTTCATCGAGTCCAAGGTCAACGCCGATCCGCACAATCCGGATCCGAGCGTCAAGTCGAAGTGCGCGCTGGTGTTCGGCCAGATGAACGAGCCGCCCGGCGCCCGCGCCCGTGTCGGCCTCACCGGTCTGACCGTCGCCGAGCATTTCCGTGACCAGGGCCAGGACGTGCTGTTCTTCGTCGACAACATCTTCCGCTTCACCCAGGCCGGTTCTGAAGTGTCGGCGCTGCTCGGTCGTATTCCGAGCGCCGTGGGTTACCAGCCGACGCTCGCCACCGACATGGGCGCGCTGCAGGAGCGCATCACCACCACGCAGAAGGGTTCGATCACCTCGGTGCAGGCCATTTACGTTCCGGCCGACGACTTGACCGACCCGGCGCCCGCGACCTCGTTCGCGCATTTGGACGCCACCACGGTGTTGAACCGCGCGATCTCGGAAAAGGGCATCTATCCGGCGGTGGATCCGCTCGACTCGACCTCGCGCATGCTCTCGCCGCTCGTCGTGGGCCAGGAGCACTATGACACCGCGCGTCAGGTCCAGCAGGTGCTGCAGCGCTACAAGTCGCTGCAGGACATCATCGCCATTCTCGGCATGGACGAGCTTTCGGAAGAGGACAAGCTGACGGTGGCCCGCGCCCGCAAGATCGAGCGCTTCCTGTCGCAGCCGTTCCACGTCGCCGAAATCTTCACCGGCTCGCCCGGCAAGTTCGTCGACCTCGCGGACACCATCAAGGGCTTCCGCGGCCTCTGCGAAGGCAAGTATGACCACCTGCCGGAAGCCGCCTTCTACATGGTCGGCACCATCGAAGAGGCGATCGAGAAGGGCAAGAAGCTCGCCGCTGAAGCGGCCTAAGAAGCGAATGGCGAATAAGGAGTAGCGAATAGTACGCTGCTCCTGTTCGTCACTCGCTATTCGCCACTCGCTATTCGCAGGTTTATCATGGCCACCTTCCACTTCGATCTCGTCTCGCCGGAAAAGCTCGCCTTCTCGGGCGAGGTCGACCAGGTCGATATCCCCGGCGTCGAGGGTGACTTCGGCGTGCTGGCGGGACATGCGCCGGTCGTGGCCGCGATCCGGCCCGGCATTCTCACCGTGACCATCGGCGGCAGGCACGAGAAGATTATCGTGCTCGGCGGTATCGCTGAAGTTTCCGACAAGGGCCTGACCGTGCTCGCCGACGTCGCGACCTCGCTGGCCGAGCTCGACCGCGCCCAGTTCGCCGCGACCGTCTCGGAGATGGAAGAGGGCTTGAAGGAGCACGAAGGCAGCGAGCTCGATCAAGCCATCGCGCGGCTCGACCACTTCAAGAGCATCCAGCACGAGCTCAACACCACGGCTATGCACTAAGCCCCGGTGCACCGCGCCGGGGCTCAAGCTACAAATCCCTGAATAAGTTCAGCGCTCGTCACGGAAGTGGCGGGCGCTGAAACTTTGTTGCACCGCGCCGCCGATAGCGCCATTCTGCGCCCGCGAACTTTGTTCCGGGGGCCGGCCGCAGATGAAACGCAAGATCGCAGCGATTTTCGCAGCCGATATTGCCGGTTATTCACGACTGGTCGCGGAAGACGAAGAGGAGACGCTGCGGCGTCTCGCCTCCTATCGCGAGGTCGTCGACGATTTCATTGCCAGGGCGGGCGGACGCATCTTCAACACTGCCGGCGACGCCGTGCTCGCGGAATTTCCAAGCGCCGTCGATGCGGTGCGTTGCGCCATCGACATCCAGGAATCCCTGCGAACCCGCAACATGGCCTATCCGCCAAGCCGGCAGATGTCGTTCCGCATTGGTATCACCATCGGCGACGTGGTCGAGCGAGACGGTGATCTGCTCGGTGACGGTGTCAATATCGCCGCCCGGCTCGAGGGCCTCGCCGAGATCGGCGGCATCTGCGTCTCCCGCGCGGTGCACGAGCAGGTCGCCAACAAGCTGTCGGTGCAGTTCGCCGATATCGGCGCGCAGGAGGTCAAGAACATCCCGACGCCGGTGCATGCCTACATGGTGGCGATGCGGCGCGGGGACGGCAGCTACGCAACGCCGCAGATCAAGAGGGTGGCGAAGGCTGCGCCCGCGCCGAACTGGATGTGGCCGTTGGTGGTCGGTGTCGTCTCCGTCGTCGCCATCGGCGTCGGCGGCTTCCTCTATTTCACCAAGTTGGAGACGACCAGGGCGCCGTCAATCGCAGCGATCACGCCAAGCCCTGTATCAAGTCCTGTATCAAGCCCCGCATCAACAGCGCCAGGCTCGTCATCCACAATGGCGGCGAAAGCGCCGATGCCCATGCCGGCACCATCGGCTTCGCCGATGGCGGGCAAGTTTCCCGCCGACAACGTCCCCTTCATCAACGAGCGCATCCGCAACTACCTGGCGGGCGACTATTCCGCGGCCGGCGACTACAAGGCGTTCGCGCTCAATGTCGGCGGGTTCACCGGCGCGTCGTTGAATCAGCCGAACGAGGAAGCCGCGCGCAACGCCGCACTCGATCAGTGCCAGAAGCGCGCCGATGCCGCGCAATCGCCGCGGCGCTGCGAGCTCTATGCTGTCGGCAACAACGTGGTCTACACGCACGGCAAGCCCCCGATGCCGCCGCAACCCTTCGTCCGGCATGACGCCATGACCGAGCGCGCCTTCGCCTCGAAAGATTTTCCGATGGTGCGCGAGCCCGCCAAGGTCCGGCTCGAGAACATGTTCGTGCCCGCGGCAAAATCCCGCTCGGTCGCGCTCGGCCCGGGCGGACAATATTTCATGGTGATGGGCGCAGCATCCGCCGACGATGCCGCGCGGCGTTCGCTGGAATCGTGCGGCGCGATCGCCGGCGTCGCCTGCCTGGTCGTTGCGGTCGACGAGAATTTCGTCGTGCCGATCCCGACCCTGCTCAGGATCACCGGCTTCTTCCACGCGGCGTCTAACGCCTCGATCGTCGCCGATGCGCGCGACGAGGTCGTGCGTAAGCTCGCCGACGGCATGGGCTGGAATGCCGTCGCGGTCGGCACCGCGGGCCGGCCGGGCTTCGGTCTGAGGGCCGCCGACGAGCAGACAGCCGTCAATTCCGCGCTCGCCGACTGCGCCAAGAGCGACCGCGATTGCCACGTCATCGCAATCGGCCCATTCACGGTCGGGCCGATCAATTAGGGCTGAAAACTGGCTCTCGGGTGGTTTTCGCGTTTTAGTTTGCGAACGGCGCAAACTGCTGTGCCACGGCGCTGTAGACGTGGCGGCGGAACGGCACCACGACATCGGGGACACGATCGAGCCGCTCCCAGCGCCAGGCGTCGAACTCGGCGGGCTGCCCGTTGCGCGGCGTCAGCGGATCGATCTCGTCATCCTTGCCGGTGAAGCGCAGCGCGAACCATTTCTGGCGCTGGCCGCGGAATTTCGCCAGCCGGTGCGTCTGCGGCCCGTCATAGGGCGGGAATTCGTAAGTCAGCCAGTCGGTCTCGCCGAGATAGGTTGCGCTCTTGACGCTGGTCTCTTCCCAGAGTTCGCGCAGCGCGGCATCGCGCAAATCCTCGCCGTCGTCGACGCCGCCCTGCGGCATCTGCCAGTCGAGGCCCGGCAGGATGATCTCGGGTCCGTCGCCCTTGAAGCGGTGCCCGATCAGCACGCGGCCGTCGGCATTGAACAGCGCGATTCCGACATTGGGACGGTAGGGTTTTTCAGTGCTCACGCGTGGATCTCTCGTCGTCATTTCAGGCGATGCATTAGAGCGTTTTCGAGCGAAGTGGATACCGGTTCGCGTCAAGAAAACGCGTCAAAATAAAAAACTAGAGCCCCGTTCCGATTCCATCGGAACGGAACTGGCTCTAGCATCAACCTGGAATGGCGACCTGAACTAATCCTGCGCCAGCGCGGAAAATTCCTTGACCACGCGCTCGTAGACCGGACGCTTGAACGGGATGATCAGTCCGGTCAGGTTCTTCATCGGTTCCCAGCGCCAGCTCACGAACTCAGCCTTGTGGCCGCCGCCGGGCTTTTCGACATTGATCTCGCTGTCCTTGCCGGTGAAGCGGACCGCGAACCATTTCTGGCGCTGGCCGCGGTAGCGGCCCTTCCAGGCGCGCCCGGCGACCGTGCGTGGAATGTCGTAGGTGAGCCAGTCCGGAACCTCGCCGAGCCGCTCGACCGAACGCACGCTGGTCTCCTCATAGAGCTCGCGCTTGGCAGCCTCCCAATTGTCCTCGCCGGGATCGACGCCGCCCTGCGGCATCTGCCAGACATGGGTGTCGTCGACATGCTCGATGCCGCCGGCGCGCCGGCCGATGAACACCAGTCCGTCCTTGTTGAGCAACATCACGCCGACGCAGGTCCGGTAGGGCAGATCCTCGTAACGCGCCATTCCGCCAGACCTCTCGCATGCTGTCGGTATGGCTGAAGCAGGCCCCGCGGGCCTGTGCCGTACCAATCCGTTGATTTAGCTGGATTTTGATTTCAGCATCGCGGTTGTCAATGGCACCAAAAGGATACCTCGGTCGCCCAACGTCTTGGTCCAGACGCCAATGCGCTCGATCGAGACCGGGAGGGCGGAGGCGGTGCCCACGGCCACGCCGCGCTCGCGTGCCGCGGCTTCGAGCTTGGTCAGGGCGCGGTCGATCTCGGCCGGGGTCGGCACTGCGTCGATCGCGATATCGCCCTTGCCGAACGGCATCGCCAGGCTGCCGGCGGCCTGGGGCGCGATGCTGCGGGGCGAGGAGCCGTCGTCGAAGAAGCCGAGGCCGCGCTTGGCCGCCTCGCGAATGATCGGCTGCATCGCCGGCTCCGTGGCGATGAAGCGGGCGCCCATGAAATTGGTGAGGCCGGCATAGCCCTGCATCCGGCTCAGATGCCAGTACAGGCGGTCCATGTTCTGGTCGGCACTGAGCGACGTCAGCAGCGTCTGCGGTCCCGGATCATTGTCGGGGAAGTCATAGGGCTCCATCGGGATCTGGAGGAAGATCTCGTGGCGCTGGGCGCGGGCGCGCTCGGCGAGTTTTCCTGGATCGGAGCCGTAAGGCGTGAAGGCCAGCGTCACCGCCGGCGGCAGCCGCATGATGGCATCGGTGGTCTTGGCGGCGCCGACGCCCAGGCCGCCGATCAGGATTGCGACCACCGGCATCTTGGCGGCCTTGGCGCGGTCGGCATCCGCCGCATAGACGTTGAACGGCTTCAGATCCCCGGACATCGCGGGGATCATGCCATAGCGCGATTTCTCGAGGAGTTTTGAGTCGATCCCGGCCATGACGGGCGGCGGTGCGGAGGCCGAGGCCGCCTCGCTCTTGCCGGCGGCATCGCCGCCGATCACCACGTCGTGGCGCGTGCCGGTGGAACCGTCGATCATGGTGACGGTCTTCTGCTCGCCCGCCTGCTTCGGTGCGTCCCTGGTCTCTTGCTTGCTGTCCTGCTTGCTTTCTTGGCTGTGGCTGGCGGCGGCCGGCTTGTCGTCGCCGGCCTTGTCTGCGGCATTGGGCTCGCGGATCGCGAGCCGCGTCATCGGCTCGCCGCCGAGCGGATCCTTGTTGAATATGGCGAAGCCGGCAAAGGTGACCAGGAATAGGCCGAGCAGGATTGCGAGCAGCTGCATGGGCGTGAACGGCAGCCGCAGCCGGCGTTTCCGGCGCGGCTTGTCCCGTCCGAGCGGGGCGCTCAGATCATCGGCCGTTTCAGTCATGCGCGATCCCGAATCACTCGAGATGACGATACCACGCCGAGGTCAAGCGGCGGCAGGCCGGGATAGGCCGGGGATAGCAGGAGTTCCAAACAAAAAGGGCGGCTCCGGGAGCCGCCCTTTTGGTCAGATCGCGATGCGCCGAGTTAGTTCGCCGCTTTGGGCTTGTCGGTCGTGGCCTTGTCGCCGCCCGGTGTGGGCGCCGCGGACGCGCTGTTCTTGATGCCGTGGAGCAAATCGTCGGCGAGCTTGAGCGCCTTGTCGTCCTTGGCGTCCGGCGGGACGTAGGACTGCGAGCCGGTCTTTTCGTCGCCGTCGTTCTTGAGATGGCCGCGCAGCGATGCTTCGCCCTTGGTGTCGGTGCGCGACTTCAGCTCGTCCGGCACGTCCTGCAGCACTTCGATGTCGGGCACGATGCCCTTGGCCTGGATCGACTTGCCCGACGGCGTGTAGTAGCGCGCCGTGGTCAGACGCAGCGCGCCGTTGCCGCTTCCGAGCGGAATGATGGTCTGCACCGAGCCCTTGCCGAACGAACGCGTGCCGACGATGGTCGCGCGCTTGTGGTCCTGCAGCGCGCCGGCGACGATCTCCGACGCCGAAGCCGAGCCGCCGTTGACCAGCACGATGACCGGCTTGCCCTTGGTGAGGTCGCCCGTATGCGCGGTCCGGCGCTGGGTTTCCTCGGCATTGCGGCCGCGGGTCGAGACGATCTCGCCCTTCTCCAGGAAGGAGTCGGAGACGGTGACCGCTTCCTCGAGCAGGCCGCCCGGGTTGTTGCGGAGGTCGATGACGTAGCCCTTCAGCTTGTCGCCGATCTGATTCGAGAGGTTGGCGACCTCGCGCTTCAGGCCTTCCGTGGTCTGCTCGTTGAAGGTGGTGATGCGGATATAGGCGATGTCGTCGGCCTCGACGCGGGCGCGCACCGAACGGACGCGGATGTTGTCGCGCACCAGCGTGACGTCGATCGGATTGTCCTGGCCCTTGCGGATGATCTTGAGCTTGATCTTGGTGTTGACGGGGCCGCGCATCTTCTCGACCGCCTGGTTCAGGGTCAGGCCCTGCACCGCTTCGTCGTCGAGATTGGTGATGATGTCGTTGGCCATGACGCCGGCGCGCGAGGCCGGGGTGTCGTCGATCGGCGAGACCACCTTGATCAGGCCGTCTTCCATCGTGACTTCGATGCCGAGGCCGCCGAACTCACCGCGGGTCTGCACCTGCATGTCGCGGAAGCTCTTGGCGTCCATGTAGCTCGAATGCGGATCGAGACCAGTGAGCATGCCGCTGATCGCGGACTCGATCAGCTTGGTGTCGTCGGGCTTCTCGACATAGTCCGAGCGCACGCGCTCGAAGACGTCGCCGAACAAATTGAGCTGGCGATAGGTGTCCGCGGTGGCGGCTCGCGCGCTGGAGCCCATGAAGACTGCGCGCGGTTGCGTCACGAACAGCGTCAGCGCCGCACCGGTGGCCGCGCTGAGGAGGATAACTGAAGTCTTGCGCATCATCCGCGAACCTTCTCGCCTTCATTTGCGGCCCACCATGGGCCTGGATCGATTGGAGTGCCGTCTTTGCGGAACTCGACATAGAGCACAGGTTGACTCGCGTTCGTGGCGAGAATGGAGGCGACTTGAGAAGTCGATCCCATGGTCGCGACAGGCTCCCCCGTGAGCACAAACTGACCGATGTTGACCGAAATGCGCTCCATCCCGGCGATCAGCACATGATACCCGCCCCCGGCATTGAGGATCAAGAGTTGTCCATAGCTGCGGAACGGGCCGGCATAGACAACCCAGCCATCACACGGCGTCGTGACCTGGGAGCCGGGCCTGGTCGCCAGCGAAATGCCCTTCTGGACCCCGCCGAGCCCGTCCGAACCGCCGAAATCCCTGATCTTGTTACCGTTAACCGGAAGAGGCAGGAGGCCCTTGGCCGCGGCGAAGGCCATCGCAGGGGTGGTCCGGGAACGATCCCTGAAAGCGCCGGGGCCGGTCTTGGCGCTGGCGGCCGCGTTTGCAGCCGCCTTGGCCTCGGCCTGCCTGGCGGCCTCAGCCGCCTTCTCGGCCGCCTTGGCGGCGCTTTGCAGATCCTGCTCCATCTTGGCGATCAGCCCCTGGAGATCGCCGACCTGTCTCGAAAGCGCGACGGCGCGCGCGTTCTCGGCGTCGAGGTCCTTTTCGCGCGACGCCTGCTGGCGCTGCCGCTCATCGACCAGAGCCGCGAGCCGGGTCTGGTCGTTGCGCACCTTGTCGCGGTCGGAGGCAAGCTGGTCCCGCTCGGTCGCGATGGTCTTGCGCAAGGCCACGAGTTCGCCGAGCTCGCCTGCGATCTTTTCGGCGCGGCCGCGCAATTCCGGCACCACGGCACCGAGCAGCATCGCCGTGCGCAGCGATTGCAGGGCATCCTCGGGCCGTACCAGAAGTGCCGGCGGCGTCCGCCTTCCGGCGCGCTGCAAGGCCGCCAGCACCTCGACGATGTCGGCGCGGCGTAAATCGAGCGAGCTGCGCATCGCCTGCTCGCGGCCGTTCAGCGATCGCAGCCGCGCTTCGGCCTCGTCGATCTTGGTCTCGACGGTGCGCACGTTGGCGGCGGTGTCGATCAATTGTTGATTGAGCTGGGTGCGGTCCTGGCCGAGCGAGGTGATCTCGGCCTTGAGCTTGGCCTGCGCTTCCTCGGCGCTCTTCTTGCTGGCGCGCGCGGCTTCGAGCTCCTGCTCGCGCTGCTTAATCGCATCGGGCGCGACGGCCGCAGTCTGCGGTGCAGGCGTCTGAGCTTGTGCGAGGCTTGCGCCCAAGATACTTGCGCCCAAAATACTTGCGCCGGCAACGCCGGCGATCAGCAGCAGGTTGAGGACAGGCGCTCGCATCGCTTTGGGCAAAGGTGCTCGTTGTGGCGCGGATCACGCGCGGTGATAGGGATGGCCGGCCAGAATGGTGGCGGCCCGATAAAGCTGTTCCAGAAGCATGACGCGGGCCATTTGATGCGGCCAGGTCGCAGAGCCGAACGCGATCGCGAGCTTGGCCTTACGGCGCAATTCGGGCGAAAGTCCGTCCGCCCCTCCGATCATGAAGATAGTATGACCGGCACCCTCGTCGCGCCAGCGCCCGAGATGCCGTGCGAATACGGTCGAATCCAGATTCTGGCCGCGCTCGTCCAGCGCCACCAGCACCGATTTTTCGGGAATATGCGCGGAGATCGCCGCGGCCTCCTCGGCCATCCGCGTCGCCGTATCGCGCGCGCGGCTTTCGGGCAGTTCGTGGATGACGAGCTCGCGGAATCCGAGCTTCCGGCCGGCCTCATCGAACCGCTCGAAATAGCGGTCGGCAAGCTCCCGTTCGGGGCCCTGCTTCAGCCGGCCCACCGCAATGACAGCTATGCGCATGACATGTTCAGGGTCGCGTTTTCTGGACCGCGCGCGATATGCGCGCGCACGACGCTAGCATGCGCGTCAGCCGATTCGAAATCGGCCAGCAGCCTTTAGATCGCCTTCGCCGCCCCTGGGCCCTGCGTGTACAATCTCTCGAGACTGTAGAATTCGCGGACCTCGGGTCTGAACACGTGCACGATCACATCGCCGGAATCGATCAGCACCCAGTCGCAATTGGGCAAGCCCTCGACGTGGATGTTCTTGATGCCGTTTTCCTTGAGGCCTTTGGCGACGTTCTCCGCGATCGCGCCGACGTGCCGGTTGGCCCGGCCGGTCGTGACGATCATGTAGTCGGAGTAGGCCGATTTGCCGCGAAGGTCGATGGTGACCGTCTCTTCCGCCTTCATGTCGTCGAGGCGGGAGAGGATCAGGCTCAGCGTCTTGTCGGCGTCGGGTTGCGCCTTCAAGGCCGCAGCTTTGGTCGATGTTTTACGCGTAGGCTTGGCAACCTTGGGTAAAACAGACTTCGGTGAAGCCGTCTTGGATGAGGCTGTCTTGGACAATACAGATGTGGTCAGGGACCATTCCTTTCACTGTATCGCGAACGCCGAATCCGGCGCCCACTGGTTACACTACATCATGTGGGGTTAAGGGTTTCAATATGCCAGAGAGCCCGAAGGCCGGATGGCGTTCGCACAATCTGACTCACTTCGTACCTTTCCAGCTTCCGTCCGGGTTCCGTAAGCCGGTCGACGAGAGATTCAGCTTCATACCGGTCAGGAACACCCAGGCCGGGGCGGCCCGATCCGCAAGCAATGGCGCCTCATTCTCCGGCAAGCGGTAGCGTCTGAGCGCCTGGGCGGCGGGAGAGGCGAGGGCACGGAAACTCTGTGGCGGGCGATCGATGACCGCAATCGGCACCTGATCGGCGATGCGCCGCCAGTGCTGCCAACGATGGAATTGAGCGAGGTTGTCGGCGCCCATGATCCAGACAAAGCGCAAGCCCGAGAGGCGGCGGCGCAAGGTGTTGATCGTGTCGATGGTATAGCGCGTGCGAATGACGGATTCGAGACAGCTCACCTCGATCCTGGGATCGTCGGCCACGTCGCGCGCGGCCTGCATGCGCGCGCCAAGCTCGTGCAGCGCGCCGTTCTCCTTCAGTGGATTGCCTGGCGTCACCAGCCACCACACGCGATCGAGCTGGAGCCGTTTCAGCGCGAACTGGCTGATCGCGCGATGGGCCTGGTGCGGCGGATTGAACGAGCCGCCGAGCAGGCCGATGCGCATACCCGAGGTATGGGTAGGTATGGCCTGCGCGAAGAAACGTGGCGCGATGAAATTGTTGCTCAATGCCCCGCGCCCTGCGTGGTCTACGGCCGCGTCTGCCCGGTGCCGTGAACGCGATATTTGAAGCTCGTCAGCTGCTCGGCGCCAACCGGGCCGCGGGCATGGAATCTGCCGGTGGCGATGCCGATCTCGGCGCCGAAGCCGAACTCGCCGCCGTCGGCGAACTGTGTCGAGGCGTTGTGCAGCACGATCGCGGAATCGACTTCGCTGAGGAATCTCTTCGCAGCGGTCTCATCGGCGCTCACGATCGCATCGGTATGGTGCGAGCCGTGGTTCTGGATATGCGCAATCGCGCCGTCGACGCCGTCGACCACCTTCGCTGCGATGATCGCATCGAGATATTCGGTGTCCCAATCGTCCGCGCTCGCGGGTTTGACGCGCGCATCGGTCTTTTGCACAGCGTCGTCGCCACGCACTTCGCAGCCGGCCTCGATCAGCATCTCGATCAGCGGCTTCAGGTTTTTACCGGCAGCGGCGCGATCGACCAGCAGTGTCTCGGCGGCGCCACAGACGCCGGTACGGCGCATCTTGGCGTTGAGCACGATCGATTTCGCCATGGCGAGGTCGGCGCTGCCGTCGATATAGACGTGATTGACGCCTTCGAGATGCGCGAACACCGGCACGCGCGCTTCCTGCTCGACACGTGCGACGAGGCTCTTGCCTCCGCGCGGCACGATCACGTCGACGGCACCGTTCAATCCCGACAGCATCTGGCCTACCGCCGCGCGGTCGCGCGTCGGTACCAGCGTGATTGCAGCCTCGGGGAGGCCCGCTTCGCGCAGGCCCTGCACCAGGCATTCATGGATCGCGCGGCAGGAGCGGAAACTGTCGGAGCCGCCGCGCAGGATCACGGCATTGCCCGACTTCAGGCACAGCACGCCGGCGTCCGCCGCAACGTTCGGGCGGCTCTCGAAGATCACGCCGACGACGCCGAGCGGCACGCGCACGCGCTCGATGGTCATGCCGTTCGGCCGTTGCCAGCTCTCGGTGACGATGCCGACCGGATCGGCAATGCCGCGCACGATGCCGATGCCCTCGGCCATGCCCTCGACCCGCGCCGGCGTCAGCGTCAGGCGATCGATGAAGGACGAGGTGGCGTTGCCGGAGGCGCGGGCCTCGGTGACGTCCTCGGCATTGGCGGCAAGGATCGCAGCGGCATTGTTGCGGATCGCCCGTTCCATGGCCTCGAGCGCCCGGTTCTTCTGCTCCGGCGGCGCCAGCGCCAGCACGCGCGCGGCAGCGCGGGCACGGGTACCGAGATCGGTCATCAGCGCCTGAAGATCGGCATTGCCGTCGACGGCTTTGAGGGGGGCGGCCATGGGAGTTTCAACCTTCTGCTAAGGCGGTGTCCTAGCACGGAAATCCCGCTTTTGCGAAGGGCGGGGCGGGTATGGCTGGTCTCCCGGTGTTGTGCCACCTCGGCCACTGGCCCAGCTCCGACGTCATGGCCGGGCTTGTCCCGGCCATCCACGCCTTGCCGCCAGCAAGAAAGAACGTGGATGCCCGGGCCTTCGCCTCGCCGAAGCGGCTTCGGCCGCGCAGGCGGGACAAGCCCGGGCATGACGGTTTGGGCGTCTGCCGGCCCTTACCCGCCCATCACCAGATCATCGCGGTGGATCATCTCGGACCTCCCGCTGATGCCGAGGATGGCCATCACATCGGGGGAGGAGCGGCCCTTGATCCGCTCGGCATCGTCGGCGTCATAGGCGATCAGGCCGCGGCCGACCTCGCTGGTGTCGGGGCCGCGCACGATCACGGCGTCGCCGCGGGCGAACTGGCCCTCGACCTTGATCACGCCGGCTGGCAGCAGGCTGGCGCCCGCGCGCAGCGCTGCGACCGCGCCGGCGTCGATGGTCAGCGTGCCCTTCGGCTCCAGCGAGCCTGCGATCCAGCGCTTTCGCGAGGTGATGGGATTGGCAGGCGTCAGGAACCAGGTGCAGCGGCCGCCATCGGCGATCGCCTGCAACGGATGCTCGATCTTGCCCGAGGCAATCAGCATATGCGTGCCGCCGGTGGTCGCGATTTTTGCGGCTTCGACCTTGGTGCGCATGCCGCCGCGCGATAGCTCGGACTCGGCCTCCCCTGCCACAGCCTCGATCTCGGAGGAGATGCTGTCGACGACGGGAATGAGCTTGGCGTTCGGGTTGTTCTTCGGCGGGGCGTCGTAAAGCCCGTCGATGTCGGACAGCAGCACCAGCAGATCCGCGCTCGCCATGGTGGCGACGCGCGCGGCCAAGCGGTCATTGTCGCCGTAGCGGATCTCGTTGGTGGCGACCGTGTCGTTCTCGTTGATCACGGGGATTGCGCGCCATTCCAGCAACTTGCCGATGGTGGAGCGCGCGTTGAGGTAGCGGCGGCGCTCCTCGGTGTCCTGCAGCGTCACCAGGATCTGGCCGGCGCCGATGCCGTGGGCGCCAAGGACCTCCGACCAGATCCGCGCCAGCGCGATCTGACCGACGGCGGCGGCTGCCTGGCTCTCCTCCAGCTTCAGCGGGCCGCGCGGCAATTTCAGGCGGCTGCGGCCGAGCGCGATCGAGCCGGAGGAGACGACGAGAACGTCACGCCCCTCGCGATGCAGCTTGGCCATGTCGTCGGCGAGCGCGGCAAGCCAGGACGCCCGCACCTCGCCCTTGTCGGAATCGACCAGCAGCGCGGAGCCGACCTTGACGACGATGCGGCGGAATTGACTGAGTTCGGGGCTGGCCATGTGTGTATGTGGTGTGTGTACGTGCTGGAGAGCGGCGCCGGTAAGGCCTGCTTTTGCAGCAGGACGATGGCTGGCGCAAGGCGGCAGGCCCCGTAAACGGCGCTTGTCCGGAGCGCCCGTCTGGCTCTAACTGTCGCCAACCATCATGGGCTCAAAGAGGAAACCAATGGATCGCCGCAACTTCATTGCCGGATGCCTCGGGTTGCCGTTGTTGGCGCAGGCGGGCGAAGCGCAAGCTCAGGCCGGGCTGACAAAGATGATCTTCCCGTTCGCGGCGGGAGCGGGCGGCGACACGCTGTGCCGGCTGATCGCGCAGGAGATGGCGCCGGCGCTGCAGCGCACCGTCGTGGTCGAGAACCGCACCGGCGGGGACGGCCTGATCGGCATCAAGGCGGTGAAAGGGGCCAGCCCCGACGGCAGCATGGTGCTGGTGACCACCGGGCCCACGATGTACCTGCTGCCGATGGTGGAGACGACCCCGAGCTTCAATACCGCAAGGGATTTCGTCCCGGTCTCGCTGCTGGCGCGGTTCGAGTTCGCCGTCGTGATCAGCCCGACGATCGATACCGCGGATTTTAAGGGATTTGTCGCCTGGCTGAAGGCGCATCCGGACAAGGCGTCGTTCGGCGTGCCGAGCAACGGCACCATCCCGCATTTCATGGGCTCCAAGCTCGAGAAGGACCTCGGCATTGCCCTGACGCGCGTGCCCTATCGCGGCAGCGCGCCCATCCTCAACGACATCATCGGCGGTCACATCTCTTTCGGCATCGTCACCTTGGCGGATGCGCTGCCGCAGCATCGTGCCAAGGGCGTGAAGATCATTGCGGTCGCGAGCGCCGAACGTTCGCCGTTTGCTTTGGAGGTGCCGACCTTGAAGGAGAGCGGCATCGATCTCGTCGCCGACGCCTGGTACGGCATGTGGCTTCCCGCCGGCAGCTCGCCGGAATTCGCGAGCAAGCTCGGCGCGGCCGCAAGCGCCGCGCTCGCCAAGCCCGAGGTGAAGGAAAAGCTCACCGCGATCGGGCTGATCCCGGTCGGCAGCAGCGCGGATGGTCTGACGAAGGAGCTCGCCGCCAACACCGCGTTCTGGCAACCGATCGTGAAGGCGACAGGGTACAAGATCGAGAATTAGTTTCTGTTTCCGCTCTCCGCCGTCATGGCCGGGCTTGTCCCGGCCATCCACGTGCACCGCCACTTGACGCAAGACGTGGATGCCCGGGTCAAGCCCGGGCATGACGAGCTGAGAGAGCCTCGTTCCGCTCACCTACAGCTTCGCGCGTTGCGCGATGCCGTCCTTGATCGACGCCAGCTCGGCTTCGTCCCAGATGCCGATCAGGATGCCGCCCTTCACCTGGAGCTGGTTGTCGGCATAGGCCGCGATCTTCTCGCGGGACGTTGTGATGTGGTCGTTGGGATGCAGCGCCCAGTCGAACAGCTCCGCCTGCAACCGCGCGATGATGCCGGCGCAATCGGGATCGTCCCCGCGATCCAGAAACTCCTCCGGATCGGTTTCGAGGTCATACAGCATCGGGCGGAAGCCCGAGGCGTGGATGTATTTCCAGCGGCCGTCGAACACCATGAACAGGCGGCAGCGCTCGATCGGCTGGTTCAGCTTCAGCCGCACGTCCTGCATGACATAGTCGTATTCGGAGAAAGCCACCTTGCGCCAATCCGGCGGCCTCTCGCCGCGCAGCAGCGGCAGCAGCGAGCGTCCTTCGAGGATGTGGCCCGGCACCTTGCCGCCGAAATAATCCACGAAGGTCGGCGCGAGATCGATGGCTTCGACCAGCGCATCGTTGCGCGTGCCGCGCGTCGCATCCGCCTCCTTCGAGGGATCGATGATAACAAGCGGGATCTTCGCCGACTGCTCGTGGAACAGATCCTTCTCGCCCATCCAGTGATCGCCGAGATAGTCGCCGTGATCGGAGGTGAACACGATCATGGTGCTGTCCGAGAGGCCGCGCTCCTCCAGAAACTTCATCAGCACACCCATCTGGTCGTCGATCTGGGTGATCAGGCCCATATAGGTCGGGATCACCTTCTCGCGGGCATCGTCGCGCGCCATGTTGCGGGAGTAGCGCATGTCCATATAGGCGCCGAATACCGGATGCGGATTCTGGCGCTCGCGCTCGGAGCGGATCACCGGAATCATGTCGTCCTTGGAATACATGCTGGCGTAGGGTTCGGGCGCGATGTAGGGCCAGTGCGGCTTGATGTAGGACAGATGCAGGCACCATGGCCTGCCGTCGGTCTCCGCTTCGCCGATGAAGTCCATCGCGCGGCGCGTCATGTAGGGCGTCTCGGAATGCTCGTCCGGCACGCGCGCGGCCTTGTCGGCGTGCACGAGCAGCCAGCCGTTTTGCAGGGAGCCGTCCTCGGCCGCACCTGAATTGGCCCAATGCTCCCAGGGATTGGGCGCATCGAAACCCTGCTGGCGCAGATATTCGTCGTATTTCGGACGCGGCCGCCCCGTGGGATGCAGGCCATCGTCGCGCTCATAGGGCTCGAACCCGCATTCGGCGACGTGCACGCCGATCATCGATTCCGGCGGGATGCCGAGTGCCTTCATCCCTTCGAGGTCGGGCGCCATGTGGGTCTTGCCGACCAGCACGTTGCGCACGCCGAGCTTCTTGAGGTGATCGCCGAGCGTGGGCTCGCCGACGCGCAGCGGCCAGCCGTTCCAGTGCGAGCCGTGCGAGCGCATGTAGCGCCCGGTGTAGAACGACATCCGCGAGGGGCCGCAGATCGGCGACTGCACATAGGCCTTGCTGAACAGCACGCCGCGCTTCGCCATGGCGTCGATGTTCGGCGTCTTCAGCGTGGGATGGCCGGTGCAGCCGAGATAGTCGTAGCGAAGCTGGTCGCACATGATCCAGAGAACGTTCTTCGCGCGCGCCATGCGTGATCCCTGCCGTGTCTTGATTGTGGGATGCTGCGCTATCGAGGGCGCGAAGACAAGAAGTTGGTGATGCGCCTTCTCGCAACTTCACATTCCAACGTCGTCCCGGCGAAGGCCGGGACCCATAACCACCGAATTAGGTTTGGCGAAGACAGGCAATGACCTTCTCGCGCTGCCACCGCTGCCTCGGCGTATGGGTCCCGGCCTTCGCCGGGACGACGGCGTGAGTTTAGGCCGACCACGGCTCCGCTTCGGCCGCGCTCTTCGCTTTCGCGGAGACCGGGCTCTCGCCGATCACATCCGCCAGGGCGCGCAGCGCTTCCTGCACGCCGTCGCCGGTGACGGCGGAGAGCAGCAGCGGCGTCTTCTTGGCGGCGCGCTTCAGCCGGTCCCTCTGCTTCTTCAGCTCGTCCGGCTCGACTGCGTCGATCTTGTTCAGCGCGACGATCTCGATCTTGTCGGTGAGCTGCCCGGCATAGGCGTCCAGCTCCGTTCGCACCGTCTTGTAAGCCTTGCCGGCATGCTCGCAGGTCGCATCGATGAGATGCAGCAGCACGCGGCAGCGCTCGACATGGGCGAGGAAGCGGTCGCCGAGACCGACGCCTTCATGCGCGCCTTCGATCAGGCCGGGGATATCAGCCAGCACGAACTCGCGGCCGTCGGCATTCACGACGCCGAGCTGCGGATGCAGCGTGGTGAAGGGATAGTCGGCGATCTTCGGCTTGGCCGCGCTGACTTTGGCGAGGAAGGTGGACTTGCCGGCATTGGGCAGGCCGACGAGGCCGGCATCCGCGATCAGCTTCAGCCGCAGCCAGATCCAGCGCTCCTCGCCGGTCTGGCCGGGATTGGCATTGCGCGGCGCGCGGTTGGTCGATGTCTTGAAATGGGCGTTGCCGAAGCCGCCATTGCCGCCTTCGGCCAGCACGAATTTTTCGCCCACCGTGGTGAAATCGTGGATCATGGTCTCGCGATCTTCGTCGAAGATCTGCGTGCCCAGCGGGACCTTCAGCACGATCGACTTGCCGTTGGCGCCATGGCGGTCCGAGCCTGAGCCGTTCTCGCCCTTCTGAGCCTTGAAGTGCTGCTGGTAGCGGTAGTCGATCAGCGTGTTCAGCCCGTCGGCGACCTCGATGATGACATTGCCGCCGCGGCCGCCGTTGCCGCCGGAGGGGCCGCCGAATTCGATGAATTTTTCGCGGCGGAACGCCACGCAGCCGTTTCCGCCGTCGCCGGAGCGGATATAGACCTTTGCTTCGTCAAGGAATTTCATGGGCCATAGGTAGGCCAGCCGGTCCCGCGCGGCAACCCGGATAGACCCGCAAATCGGCCGAATTTCCGCGATTTTGGGGCGTGCTTAACCCCAAGATGAGGTTCGGGACGACGTTAGTTGGGCCGGCGCCGGATCAGGAATTTCTGCGTGCCCTCCAGCACCAGCTCCTTGCGCTGGTTGAACACGGTGCTTTTGAGCGTCACCGCGCCGGTCGAGCGTCCCGGCACCAGCTCGGTGACCTCGAGCGCGGGATAGATTGTGTCCTCGGCGAATACCGGCTTGAGGAACCGGCTCGATTGCTCGAGGAAGCCGACCAGGGAGTCCTCGACCATGAACGGAAACAGGCCCGCGCCGGGTGCGGTGTGGATCAGCGTCTGGAAACCGTGGGCGAGCAGATGCGGCATGCCGCGGCTGCGGCAATACTCCACATCGTAATGCACCGGATGGGTATCGCCGCTCGCGGTCTGGAATGCCGCGAACACCGCCGTTGTCTGCGTGCGGCTCGGCAGCACGAAGCGCTCGCCGACCACGAAATCCTCAAACCAGCGTTGCGCCGGGATCATGCGATGCCGGGCCGGGTCGAAGTCGATCATGGCTAAGCTCTTTCCTGGCTCTTTTGTGAGACACCTGTCGCTACCGCGACGCGGAGACTGCGACAATCCGTTCAATTCGTCCAACGCGGGCTTGTCGCGACGGCCTGCGTCATTACAACGGCGCTCGATGCCTCTGTTCAAGAATCTCTCGGCCTATGACGAACGCTCGGCGCGGCTCGCCGGGATTGCGCTCATGGTGCTGTCGATCTTCATGTTCTCGTTCGGCGATGCCATGGGCAAGTTCCTGGTCGGGACTTATTCGGTGGGGCAGCTGCTGTTCCTGCGCGCCTGCGCGGCGCTGCTGCTGCTGTCGCCGCTGGTCTGGCGGCAGCGTCACCAGTTCCTGCATCTGGAGCGGCCGGGCCTCCAGCTTTTTCGCGTCGTGTTGTCGACGCTGGAAGTGGCGGCCTTCTTCCTTGCGACGGTTTATCTGCCGCTCGCCGACGTCATCACCTATTATCTCGCCGGGCCCATTTTCGTCACGGCGATGTCGGCGATTTTCCTGGGCGAGAAGGTCGGCTGGCGGCGCTGGACGGCGATCCTGATCGGCTTCTGTGGCGTGCTGATCGCGCTGCGGCCCTCGGCGCAGACGGCGAGCCTGCCGGCGCTGATCGCGCTTGGCGGCAGTCTTTCCTTTGCAACGCTGATGCTGATCACCCGCAGCCTGCGCAAGACGCCCGACATCGTGATGGCGTCGTCGCAATTCGTCGGCACGTTTGTGCTGGGCGCGGTGCTGTCGGCGTTCCACTGGGTGCCGCCGACATCGGGCAGCCTCGTGATCTTCGCGCTGGCGGGATGCGTCTCGGTCACGGCGCTGTTCTGCGTCAACCGCTCGCTCAAGCTCGCGCCGGCCAGCGTCGTCGTGCCCTATCAATATTCGATGATCGTCTGGGCGGTGATCTTCGGCTTCGTCGTGTTCGGCGACGTGCCCGAAATCGCCACCATCGTCGGCGCCGCGATCATCATCGGCGCCGGGTTCTATATTTACTTGCGTGAGCGCGATCTCGGGCGGGACGAGCAGGTGAATCCGCCGGCGTAATCACAGCCCAATAAATTCGAGCGTCGTCCTGGACAAGCGGAGCGCAGATCCAGGACCCATTACCCCAGGGAGGAGTTAGGCGAAGACTCGTGGTTGGCACTTCGCGCCACGACTTCTCCCTGGGGTAATGGGTCCTGGCTTTCGCCAGGACGACAGTTGAGGCGCCTCCGGCCTACCTCACCCTTCGCGCACTGCTCCAGCTCTTCAGCGACGCCCACACGCCCCGTGAAAGGCGGAAGCAGTCGACCGGCGTGGACGAGCCGAGCGCCAGGAAGCGATGCAGCTGGACGCCGCTCCACTGGAAGCCGCACTTCTCCAGCACGTTGCGCGAGGCCGGGTTGGTGACGCGCGCACCTGAATAGAGATGATCGTCCTCGAACTCCTCGAAGAAGAAGTCGATCGCGCCGCGCGCGGCTTCGGTGGCAAAGCCCCGGCCCCAATGCTCGACGCCGAGCCAATAGCCGAGCTCGGCATTGTCGGGCGTCGAGCAGTCGATGCCGACCATGCCGATGGGTCCGCTGTCATGCTCGATCAGGAACACGGTCTCGTTGCCGGGCGCGGCGGTGGCGCGGACGAAGGCGATAGCGTCGTCCTGCGAATAGGGATGCGGGAGGCGCCTTGTGTTGTCGGCGACGCGGCGGTCGTTGGCGAGAAGGGCGATGGTCCTGACGTCGGCGAGGGTCGGCCGCCGCAAGGTCAGCCGCTCGGTGGCGACGACGCTGGGTCTCGCCTCCCGCAAGGTCACGCTCGAAAAATCCTGCAACATGTCCGGCTCCGTCGAAGTCACTAAGTGAAAAGTGAGCACGCAAACGAAAGGGGAGGCCGGTTTCCCGCCTCCCCCTGGAGCCTTCGATCTCTTTTGATCTCAAGGACTCCGCCGGTTCGGTCTGGGACCCGGCGGACTCCAAATTTGATCCACCGTCTATTCAGCCGCCTCTGCGAGCGGGAGTACCGAGATGAAGGTGCGGCCGTTGGCTTTGGCCTGGAACGTTACGCGGCCCTCGACCTTGGCGAACAAGGTGTGGTCCGTGCCCATGCCGACATTAAGGCCGGGATGCCAGGTGGTGCCGCGCTGACGCGCAATGATGTTGCCGGGAATGACGACTTCCCCGCCGAACGCCTTGATACCGAGGCGCTTGCCCTTGGAATCGCGACCGTTGCGCGATGAACCGCCTGCTTTTTTGTGAGCCATGGCTCGTCTCCGAAATTCTACGTATGTCTAGATCAATTCCTTGACGGAATCATTTCACAATTTCTCACGCATCACTTCGTGATGGCGCGTGATCAAATTATGCGGCGGCCTCTTCGGTCGTGGTCTCTGGCTTGGCGACCTTTTCCCGCTTCGGACGCGGCCCCTTGGTGGGCTTGGCGCCGTCCGTCAGGATCTCCGAGATGCGCAGCACGGTGATCTCGTCGCGATAGCCGCGCTTGCGGCGCGAGTTCTTGCGGCGGCGCTTCTTGAAAGCGATGACCTTGGGACCGCGCTTGTGGTCGAGCACTTCGACCGCGACGGAGGCGCCTGCGACCGTGGGCAGACCCAGGATCGGCGTGTCGCCGCCGACCAGGAGAACTTCATTGAGCTGCACGATCGAGCCGACTTCGCCTTCGATCTTGCCTACTTCCAGGACATCATCCGGAACGACGCGGTACTGCCGGCCGCCGGTTTTGATGACTGCGAACATCGTTGTTTTCCTTCGTGTTCATTCCCGGCCTCGCGACATATTGTCGGGGCCGGCTTTTTGTCAGTCGTTATGGGTTTATGCGAGTTTTGTGCGGGCGGGAGTTATCCCTTTGAAAACCCACGCAAAAACAAGCGGCGCGAGAAACGCCCCGCGCCGGTTGCGAGATTTATAGCCGCTGATCGTCGAGAGTCAAGGAAAAGCCGGCGAAAACGGCCCGGATTTGAAGCATTTGGGCCCGATCCGGCCCGCGGGCGAATTTCGGACCGCGCCGCAACCAACAGGTTCCCCCGCCGTTGTCCCGGCGAATTCAGTCACACGGGCAAGGGGCTACCATGGCAACAGACGAGCTGGTCAAGACGACGACGGGCATCGCCCATCACGGCGCGGAGCGGCTGCCCTCGGTGGACATCGACAGCTTCAACATCGAGATGAAGGACGAGGACGGCTTCATCGGCGACCGCGCCAGCAAGGGCGCGTTCAGGGAGATCCTCGAGCGCTGGCGCAAGCCGCTGCGCAAGTCCGGCGAGGACCCGTTCGGCAAGGAGCCGTCGGAGGAGATCAGCAAGAAGACGCTGGACGCCATCCTGGTCGGCGACGACACCGAGGCTTGGGCGGTGGTGCATAGCGCCATCGAGGACTTCGCCCAGGAGCTCGCTTACGTCACCCGCCGCTTCCTCAAGTCCAAGGCCTGGGCCAAGACCGAGCGCATCGTGGTCGGCGGCGGTTTTCGCGATTCCCGGCTCGGCGAGCTCGCGATCGCGCGCACCGAGATCATCCTCATGGCCGAGGGCTTCAAGATCGACATGCTGCCGATCCGTCATCATCCCGACGAAGCCGGCCTGATCGGCGCGCTGCATCTGGCGCCGTCGTGGATCTTCGAGGCCCATGACAGCATCCTCGCCGTCGATATCGGCGGCACCAATATCCGCTGCGGCCTTGTGGAGACCAGCTGGAAAAAGGCAAAAGACCTGTCGAAAGCCAAGGTCGTGAAGTCCGAGCTGTGGCGTCATGCCGACGACGAGCCGACGCGCGAAGGCGCGGTGAAGCGTCTCACGAAGATGCTGAAGGGGCTGATCACCGAGGCCGAAAAGGAAGGCTACAAGCTGGCGCCGTTCATCGGCATTGCCTGTCCCGGCGTGATCAACGCGGACGGCTCCATCGAGAAGGGCGCGCAGAACCTGCCGGGCAATTGGGAGAGCAGCAAGTTCAACCTGCCGGCGAGCCTGCTCGACGGCATCCCTTCCATCGGCGAGCACGACACCGCGATCCTGATGCACAATGACGGCGTGGTTCAGGGCCTCTCCGAGGTGCCGTTCATGCAGGACGTCGATCGCTGGGGCGTGCTCACCATCGGCACGGGGCTCGGCAATGCCCGCTTCACCAACCGCCGCAAGGACAACGGCAAGGACAAGGATAACGGAAAAGACGGGGATTCCACGGGCAACGGGAAGAAAAAGGGCAAGTCCGACTGAAGCGTTTTCGAGCGAAGTGGACACCGGTTCGCGTGAAGAAAACGCGTCAAAAACAGGAATCTGGAGCCCCGTTCCGATCCCATCGGAACGGAAACGGCTCCAGAGTAACCTTGACTGGTTAGGTTAAGGACCGGATTGCGTTGCGGTGCACGGGC
This sequence comes from Bradyrhizobium sp. WSM4872, assembly GCF_055811715.1. NCBI lineage: Bacteria > Pseudomonadati > Pseudomonadota > Alphaproteobacteria > Hyphomicrobiales > Nitrobacteraceae > Bradyrhizobium > Bradyrhizobium sp. WSM4872. The sequence goes on from NZ_JBVVPT010000021.1 coordinate 108,944, forward strand.
CGCACGCTACGGTCGGAACCGTCGCCTCACCTGGCCGGCGAAGCCGCCCTTCCCAGCCAGTATTTCAATGAGCGGCACGGGACCGCCAGTGTTTACCGCGTCTGGCGGTCCCACCCCGCCTTTTGCGGGTACCAGTGATTCGGGCGCCGACGTGCCACATCGGGCTCGCGCCGGGTCAGTGGCGAACGGCTCAGGCCCATTCCCGCGCAAACCGCTGCCGAAATCCGTGATCGCCCCCGATCATCACCGTGACATCGTGGGTCCAGCCGGAAAACCGGCCCGATTTTCGCCCTCGCAAGCCTTGTCTGGCCCGCCATCCTCGCCTATTAACGCCCGAACCACAGGGGCCATGCTCCTTACTTGGCGCCTTCAGGAGAGGTGGCAGAGTGGTCGAATGCACCGCACTCGAAATGCGGCATAGGTGCAAGCCTATCGGGGGTTCGAATCCCTCCCTCTCCGCCAACAGGCCAGCCGACGGCCGGACCAATTTACGGGCTATCTCGTTAACTGTTTAAGGAATAGCTCTCTACGCGGAGAATCGACTCGAGGGTCGCCTTCGTACCCCAAGTAAGCTCGGCAGTCGCAAACCACACGCGGCCAGTCCTCTTTGCCAATCTCAGCGGATATGGATTTCGTTCAGCGGTCACCGTGGTCCAAACGAAGATCACCTAATTACGAAACCGGATCAATTTGCCTTTCCAATTCCCGTTATCTTCGAAGAAGAAACCGATGAAGTCCTTGCGCGCGAATTGCCCGTGCCTCCCCATGCCGTGATTAGTCCCTAAGCCTCCATCTTTTTCCACCCACACTCTCCATACAACCTTGAAATCGTGGTTCTTTGCAAATTCCTCGATGAGGTCCTGGCGGATAACTGTGACACCCGCAAGAAATGTTGGATTGTCAGAAAACGCTGGTTTACCGTCATCTGTTACAAAGAACGTGGACCAGCCGTTCTTCGGACTAAGCTTTAATTCTGCAAGCAGAGCTGGATGCGGTGTGGAGAACTCCGGTTCATCCGAAACGCCGCTTCGATCATACTCACTATATTTGGGCGAAAAGCGCTCAGTTATGCGCGCAAAACTAAAGTCAGCTGCGCGGTACGGCAATGAAAGAGCCGGCACTGACGCGCAATGCCTAAAGCTCCTCTGGCCAAAGAGAGAGGGCGAGGACCAACTGTTCTCGAATACATCGTGATGATCTTGATTGATCCTCTCTGTGGTCAAGCATTGTAGTTTTTCCAACTCCGCTTGGTTAGCGAGGATGAGTTCAATTCCATATTGAGCACTTCTGAATGGTTCAGTCGATTCGAAACCCTTCATGTAATCCGTGCTTCTGCAAAAGCTCTGCTGCAAGCACCACTGGTGCCCATCTGCACCCGATTGAATGAGAAATTGTACAGGGTCTGGAATATCATCCAGCGTTTCTGTCCAGGCCATGTTGTTTTCGGGACTGTCCGGAATAAACGCCATTTCTGGTACGCGTACTCCACCCGGAAAATAGATTTCAGCGGGTTTGCTGAATGAACCACCCAAATAAGTCGCATCGATATCAGCACGTTTGAAATCTTCAAGGCAGCTTAGGACGCTAGGTTCCTTGTCCCAATCCACATACCAGTGATGGTCAGCAAGATAGCCGACTAACTCGCCAAACGCGATGTGCTGATATTTCTTGCCAATTCTTTCGATTTGATGGCTATACCTATCATGCGAATATCGCAGCCGGTTTCTTTCGATTTCCTCGTGCAGGCCTTGCTGCCAACCGAGTTCCTGCGTTCGATTGAAGACCCAACATTGACCCTTCAAAAGCGAAAACGTCGGGATTCGATCCTGCCGAAGATCTGATAGCGGCTGAAGTCGCTCGTATTCTTCTTTCATCTCGTTGGATAACAACGTTAAGAGCGATCTTTCGGCTTCCGAATAAAGCTTTTCGAGTCCCTCCTTCGCAATTCCTTCATTGGTATCGACGTCTCCCCGAGCGCGATCATGCCCGCGAACATGTTCCATAAGGTCAGAGAATTTAAGGCTTTCCTGCAACTCTGCTAATCGGGCGAGTTCGAAAGAGATGTCTCGGGCATGGGCCCCGAGCGCTGCAACCTTATCCCAAAAGCTCTTTATCTGGTCCTTCCGAGATGAAGGAGGCCAATCGCCGCGAACGACCTCGGAAAAGCTTTCAATTCTGCCCATGGTATAGCGGCCAAAGTCTCCGGCCATGATGAGCGCCTTTCCATCAAAGTGCTCACCGAAGAATCCAACGACGGAACTGAAGATGGAGCTAGCGCTACCCCTGTTGGATGCGGTCTGCTCCAAAGTCGGCCAGTCGGATATGAGTTCTGACGAATAAGGTGGCGCGGACCGCAGCATCAGTTTGTCATCAAGATCGACATTGTTAAAGGCAGCGTGATTGACGATGATTTGTGCGTATCGCCTTGTCCAGGCATGGCGTTCCACAGGGCTGCGTCGGAACACCATACTGTCGGCTGCGAGCGCAGCAGCTTTAAGAACGCCAATATCATCGCAGTAGAGAGCGCCAGCCGCAGCGGCAGCCAAGACACGTTCGCGGACATAAGAATCGTCCCATTCGGAAAATTCGTCGATCAACATTGAGATCTCAAAGGGAAACTTAATGAGCAAGCTTGCTAAAGCCTTAGTCGCGCAGTCTCGAAGCTCTCTGTCCATAGTCGATGTCATCAGAGCAAGCGCGATCGCCACCTGATGAATCTTCTCCGCCTCGATCTCAGATTTTGGAGCGACCCAAGCCCAGTCAATCAGTTGCTGTATGACAGACCAATCATCATCGTAGGTCTCGGTTTTCCCAACTAAATAGACCGACCATTTCGCATCCCGCTCTCCGAGTGGCAGTGATGCAAGATATCTTTTCAAGTAGGACGCGTTAAGCAAGCAGTTCGACAGTGGGGCCAATTCCAGAAGTAGGTCAAACCAGCTATTGTCGTCGATCGCCGGATCGTTTTTATCTTCTCGTCGACGCTGTCGCTCTAATAGCTCTACTGTTCGCTCTGAAATGTCTTGGCTTCGTCTCCACAAAAGAGATGAAGTGAACTCTTCCACTAAGACGCGAATACTCTCAAAGAATTTTTCTTCAATTAACGGCAGCTCTTGTCCTAGTCGAGCCGGAGTCAGAGCGAGAAGGGCAACGCGTGGCCCAGCGAACTCACGGTATCGGTCCGCAGAAAATAGGTAAGCATACTTCCCCCCGCTCTTTAGGGCTTCAGCAAGCACTGTAGGGGTTCTGCACTCGCGAATGACTGCGTCAGCAATGAAGTAATCACTGAATTTCTGAAATCCAAACGATACGCGTTTTCCAGTATCTGACTCGTCGGAAGGAAAATCTAACAACAATCCTTCATCTATAAGGCGCTGTAACAGCCGGTCGCTCTGTTTTGCTGGTGGTGCGAGGTCGACCGCTTCTTCACAAATCTTGTGAGCGAACTCGAACGCAACGTATTCGCTCCCTCCGGCCGCCATTTCTGATGACAGTCTTCTCATTATTTTCGGAAGTTTTTGGTCGTTCAGCGAAATACGATCAAACCCTTTCGTAATCAGGTTTTGCTCAACTGCGCCGAGCCAGAACGATATTAATGTCGCAATGGAATCTAGGCCGCGCGGGAACGACACTTGTCCCGTCGCTTTCATGAAATCCACCGCCGTCGACAGAAACAGTGGATTATAAAGAATTTCGTTCAAGCCAAATATGGGAGCCGATGGGCGCTCAATACCATTCCTGTCGAGATATTCCTTTGCCGCCTCACCCAGGTGACCTCTAAATCCATGATGTGAAATCTGAGTTATATTTAACCCGGGCCTGATGCAGAGTTCTCGATAGGAAGAGCGAATAGAGACACAGAGTGCGATACGGTTGAATTTTTTGATTTGTGTGATGAGGCTTGGTAATCCGCCTTCCCATCCTCGAGCAAACAAGCTCTCATTTATTCCGTCGATGACAAGGAGGGCCGAACTCCCGCTCGCCAGTGCCGCAGCATGTAGTGCAGCCAAGAATGTCTCGAATCTGAGATCGCCGACGTCTAGGTATTGCAACAAATCCTGTTCGGGTCTGTCACCGTGATCGAGAACCCGCGCGGGTACGAACAGCGCGGGATTACCATTTCCTATGTGGGTCGCCACTTCGTTGGCTAGGAGGTGGGATTTTCCAACACCTGCGTCTCCAGCCACAAGTAGGATAGGACATTTTAGTAGCTCTATTTCGGACGGCGAGAATTCAAAGGCGGCTTCCTCGATCTTCTCGGCGATTTTCCTTATTTCGCTTCGGACATCGCTAGAATGTACATTTGTCGAAATCTTCTTGCCCGTTTCATCATCTATTTTCTCGGTTCGCTCCCATTGCGCGTCGATCACGGTTCGATATGACAGGTCTTCGTTTCTGATCGTGTTGAAGGTTTTCAAGGTTTCCGTTAATTGGTGGGCATATAGATCCTCGTAGTCGCAATCGGCCAACGCGCTGTGAAGTTCGTTAAGGCGCTCCAGTAGGCTGCTGCAATTCTGCTTGAGGGTACCAATGTCACCGGCCGTTTTTGCGAGCGATTGAACTTTGGCTATGGCATCAGCCACTTGCCGTGAGACATCTCGAAAGCGCGTTTCGGAGCTCGCGTCTCGCTTCAGGATACGGATTGTGTCGGCTATCCCAACTTCCACGTGGTCGTCAGGACGGTATCGCTTGCCAATATAGGCTAGGGATTTAGCTAGACGTTGTTTGAACCACTCGATGTCTAGAGCTTGGCTGTCAAACCAATAAAGACGCATACCGGCATAGATTGAATCTCGGCGCTGTAACTTGTTTACGAAATAACTCTCATCCCAGAGCTCAACCGAGACCACTCGACTGAGCTTCGCAGCTTCAGCGCCGCACCACGTCTTGAAGTTGTTCCAATTCTTTGTCTGAGTATTTTGTCCTCCCTCGGCATGACCTGAGAAGTTTCGGGGAACGGCAACATAATAGCGGTCTAGCTGTGGGAAGTTCGCTAACGCTGCACTGAACGACTTTCTGAGCTGGGCAACCTCGGACGCTCCGAATGAATCGGGAAAGTATTTGCTTTGCCAACCCCACACGCGACCGCCGGGAAATCTGACCAATATTTCGACCCCGCCGTCGGCGCCGGGCCCGCGGTTTTCGATCGACGTAGAGTTTTCCGGCGGCTCAGCGAGCACCAACTGGCGGGTAAGCTCCTCAAATCCATCGTTTTGGGAACTCCTATGCTTACGGATGTTGCGAAAGTTGATGTCAGGATTGGTCAAGCTCGGTTCCGATTTCAATCGATGCCATTAATGCTGGATTTCGGGATCATCCCGATTCTCTCTGAGCAACCGACACTAGCACAACCACCACGTAGTTCTCCTTTTGTCGTTCGGCCATCTCAGCATGCGGCGCTGGGATTAGCCTCGGCATTCTCGCTGCTATAAACGAGTCCGCCGCAGCTGCGACGCTGGGGTGCCATGCCGCGAAGTTCTTGCCTTGCGCGCCGAGCGCCCTCTCGATCTGCATGCGGATTTGCGTCTCGTGGCGCATCGCTGATGCTGCCGACGACCCGGGACCAGACGATATCTACGAAATCGAAATGCGACTTCTCGACGCTACTGCACGCGGTCTGCGAGTATCTGTTACTTGCGAGAGCACGCCGCTTCTGAATGCTTCATCGATCTGAATGAAACGCGCTGCACATGCAGGCGAACTGGTCAGGCACCGGGTAACGAGCGCTTGTGATCTGTGATCCTGTCGGGCGGAACAGGCCGATCGCTCTTCAATGGGCTCAGTGTCGACCAGGCCCTTCGCAATCATGACATCCTGCTCCTGTTTTTGCCCGACGAGTCAAACCACGCGCGATGTCGTCCGAACCGCCGACACCGATGATCGCTGCCGCATCCCGCGATTCCGCCCCCGCGTAAGTCATTGATCTTGCAGCCCCCGTCTACTGTGCATGGGGTTGTTTTCGCGGTTTTTGTTGTTGGGCCTTGGAAATCTTACAGGTAATCGTCACGCCACCCCGGCTGGCCTCGCCAGCTCGGACCACCACCGACAAGGCGAGACCACCATGCAATCTTCCGGCAGCGGCTGGGGCAACGGGCTTCTTGGCGTCATCATCTTCAGCGGCTCGCTGCCGGCGACGCGCGTGGCGGTCGGCGGGTTCTCCGCGCTGTTCCTGACCTCGGTGCGCGCGGTCATCGCGGCGCTGATCGGCGTGGCCGTGCTCGGCCTGCTCCGTCAGGCGCGGCCGCAGCGCAAGGATCTCGTCTCGCTCGCCATCGTCGCCATCGGCGTCGTGGTCGGCTTTCCCTTGCTGACGGCGCTTGCGCTCCAGCACATCACCTCGGCGCATTCGATCGTCTTCATCGGGCTCTTGCCGCTGTCGACCGCGGTCTTCGGCGTGCTGCGCGGCGGCGAGCGGCCGCAGCCGATGTTCTGGCTGTTCGCGATTCTGGGCAGCGCCACCGTCGCGGGCTTTGCGCTGTCCAACGACGGCACCGCATCGCTCACCGGCGATCTGCTGATGGTCGCGGCGATCGTGCTGTGCGGGCTCGGCTACGCCGAAGGCGCCGCGCTGTCGCGCCGGCTCGGCGGCTGGCAGGTGATCTCCTGGGCGCTGCTGCTGTCGCTGCCGCTGATGCTGCCGGTCGCGATTTGGACCTGGCCGTCGACATGGAGCGGCGTCGGTGTGCCCGCCTGGATCGGGCTCGCCTATGTCTCGGTGTTCAGCATGTTCGTCGGCTTCATCTTCTGGTACCGCGGGCTCGCGATCGGCGGCATCGCCCGAATCGGCCAGTTGCAGCAGCTCCAGCCGTTCTTCGGCCTCGCGCTTGCCGGCCTGCTTCTGCACGAACCGGTGGCCTGGAGCATGATCGTGGCGACCGCGCTGGTGGTCGCCTGCGTGTTCTTCGCGCGGCGGTTTGCCTGACGCCGCCTCACTCTCACCCCATCACCGTCCGCGTCAGCGTGCTCCGCGCGAACTTCTTCAGCGGCATCGGCTTGCCGAACAGAAAACCCTGCACGAGGTCGAAGCCGAGCTCGTTGGCAGTGACGAGGTCGGCGCGGCTCTCGACGCCCTCGGCGACGGCGTGCACGCCATAGCCATGCGAAAGCTCGACGATGTGGCGGCACACCGTGCGCTTGAGGCGATCGGTGCCGCTGCCGGTGACGAAGTGCCGGTCGGCCTTCAGCTTGATGAAGGGAAGTTTTCCGACGTCCATCAGCGATGGCCAGTTGGCGCCGAGATTGTCGATCGACAGGCCGATATTGTGCAGACGCAGCTCGCGGGCGACCTCGACCAGGAGATCGAGGTCGCGGATCGCCTCCTCGCTCTCGATCTCGATCGTCAGCCCGCCGAACGCCGGATGCGTCGGCATGCGGCGGCAGAGATCGCGCACGGCCTGCGGCTCCTTCAGATATGACGCCGGCAAATTGATCGCGAGGTCGACCGGGCTCTGCTGCTCCAGCAGATAGTGCCAGTCCTGCACGGCGCGCTCGATCACGAATTCGGAGAGGTCGCGCAGATGCGGGTCGTGCTCTTCGGGGATGAAATAGGCCGGCGGCACCACGCCCCAGGTCGGATGCCGCATCCGCACCAGCGCCTCGGCGCCGTTGCGGATCAGCGTGCGCGCGTCGATCTTGGGCTGGTACCAGAGCTCGAGCCAGCCGGCGTGCAAGGCCTCGCCGACATGCACGGCCGGGCTCGGCGCCGGCTCCTGCGGCAACAGCATCGCGACGCGCTCGCGCAGCGTCTCCGCGGCAAACGGCGTGGTCAGCGGCGGCAGCATCTTGAGGCCGTATTCCTCGCCGACCTGCTGCACCGCCCTGACGATGATCGACTCGCGGGCGCCGACAGTCAGAACCCTGCCGTCGAAGGCCTCGCGCACCAGCGTCTCCAGAAATGTGCCGGGCTCGATGCCGTCGGCGGCGATGCCGAGCAGGATCAGGTCGGGCAGTTCGCTCGTCAGCACGCTCTGCAGCTCCTCGGCGCTCGCGCATTCCGTGGTGACGAAGCCGAGATCCTCCAGCACTTCCGCGAGAAACGCGCGCAGATGGCGCTTGCCGTCGGCCACGCAGGCGCGCGGCTTCATCTTTCGCCGTCCGAAGGTCTTCGGCCTTCGTTCGGCGAGTTCTACAATGTCGTCGTTCATCGCAAGCACTCCCGTTCCGTGCGGTGTGTTAGCGACGTGAGCAGTTTCAAATATGGAGGGCTTCAGTCGATTGTCGAATTATCTGGGTAACGTTAAAGCACCCATCATGTCTAAAATTGTCTGGGTCTCGTTCGAGAAGTTTTTACGCCTGCACGCGCATCGGGCGCAGGGTTGCGACAATCACGGGAGATTTCGCGACGTGCAGTAAGACTGCATGCGCGCGCACTGTCCTGCAATTGGACCAAGCCGCGCGCGCCTCGCCCAATTGAATAATGGAGCGCCTCAATTGCGCGTCATGCGCGCATTTTTCCCGGTTCGCTCGTGACGGTTCTGCGACAATGCGTCGGTGCGCGCTGGCGCCAATGTGAAGCACATCACAAGCGGATTGCTGCACGTGCGCTATTGCTGTGGGCAGCCGGTGGTGGGCTGTCGAGGATCGCAGCAATGACGTCGCGGCGAATAATGTATTGGTGGTTCAGGTTCGTGCTGTCAGGGCGATTTCTCGATCGCTTCCTGTGCCTGCCGCGCGCGCATTAGCGCGGGATCAGGTTTGGCCGATCAGCTTGCGCAACGCGGCCGCGCCGTCCTCGATCGCATCGCGTCCCTTCCAGGCCAGATAGGACAGCTTTCCACCGAGCGTGTCGTGGCTGCGCAGCCGGCGCGAACCGAGAATGTGGCCGACATTGGAGGGGAAGCGGCTCACCTCGGCGGACACCAGCGCCGCGATCGCGTCCATCAATTGCTGGAGCCGAATGCCCCATTCGCAATGCTCGATGCCGTCGATCCGAACCTTGAGCGCATATTCGGTCTCATAGATCTCGGCGAGCAGGTCGCGCGCGATCAGCACCCGGTTGTGCCGGAGCGCGATGCGCAAGGCGAGGCGCCTGTCGTCGAGCTGGTCGAGCACCATGTGAACGACGCAGGCATAGGGCGTGGCGGCGACATCGGCAGCGCTCTTGCTCGCGGCGGCCTTGGTGGCAAGGCGCACCAATTGCCAGAACGTCTTCAGCCGCCTCGCCACCAGCGTCAGCGCGAACGGCAACGCCTCGGGATGGGCCTTCTTGAAGGCGTCCAATCGTGCGGTGATCTGATCAACCTGGCCGTCGTCGAACTTCGCGATCTTCTCGGGCAGCCTTTCGTTGAACTTCGGCAGCGCGGCGCCGGCGCGCAGGACATGTTGCATCTTCTTCACGTCGTCGAAGGCGGTGCGCGATGCCGTATATTGCGCGAGCTTGCCGCGCGCGAACTCGGTGCTCTCTGCGGACGCGAGGGTGCTCTCGAGAACCTTGACGACCTTGGTCTGGAAGGTCGATGCGATCTTCAGCACTTCCTTCTGGTTGTTGGCGGCGACCTGGTCGTTGATCGCCTTGGTGTAGTCGCGCGCCATGGTCGGCAGCAGGTCGCGGCAGATCCACTCCCAGATCGGGGTGAGGGTGTTGCGCGAAATCCGCCCCATATTGGCATGCTCGGGCGCGCCGTCGATCAGGAGCAGCTCGAGCGGCGCAAAGAAATGGCGCGAGGGGCTGGTGGCGCGCGCCTGGCTCGATCCGTCCTTGCGAAATTCGGCGCGCAACCGGGACTGGAGGTCGGACGAGCCCGGCATGTCGATGCCGCACAGCTCCAGCCGTTCGAGTTCGCTGAGCAGGCAGCTACGCGACAGCGGCGTCAGCTTCTGCAAGAAGTTCGATAGCTGGTCGATGTCGTTCATGGCACGCAATCTTCCGCAACGATTCCAGCAGGCCTACCGGCCCAATGCATGGAGGCATTTGCGCGCTCTCAATTGCGACATAGAGAAGCAAGCCGCCGTTAATATATCCGTAAAATCCGGGTCCGCAGGTAATCGGCGCGGATCGGCGTTAAGAAGACTTCGTGTCATCCGCCCACCATTTGGGCAGGTTCCGCAATCTAAGAATGTCGAGGGACATTGCCACTCAAGCATAAAGTGTGCCGGCGTCGAGATTTCAGCACAAAACTGCCAAATTCACCGTAGTCTTACGGAGCATAAAGTTAACCACAGATCGCGTCGGGTTCCGCTAAACGAGGGACATGGGGTCACAGAATGATACGGCCACTGATTCGCGGCCGTCGGGATGGTACGAAAGCAACGCCGCTCCAACTGAAGAGCTCGATGTCGTCCGTCTGAACGCCGCCCGTGCCGAGGCGGCCGACGAAATGGCCGCCGCCATTGCCCGCGAGCTCAACGGTCCCCTCACGGCGCTCCTGCTCTACATGGGCGAGATCAAGCATCACAGCGATCAGCTCGCGCCGGTGACGGGCGACCGTGCCTATCTGCAGCGGGTGGTGGAGAATGCGCTGGTGCAGACCGAGCGGGTTTGTGGCCTCGTCAAACGGCTGGCCGGTTCGCCCACGGGCGGCCTGCCGACCGCGTCCAGGGCCGAGGACGCCGAACCAAAGCTCGCGCGCGCACCACAGCCGCAGCGCGTGCCGAGCGCCGAAATGCACGGCCTGTCAGGGCAGAAGCGGCTGACCAAGCGCGAGCGCGAAGTGCTGAGGCTGATCAGCGAGGGATATTCGAACAAGCAGGGTGCGCTTCGGATGCAGATCAGTCCGCGCACCTTCGAGAGCCATCGCGCCGAGGCTATGCGGAAGCTCGGTGCGCGCAACACGGCGGACCTCGTCCGTGCGGCGCTGCTGCATTCGATCGACTGAAGGCTCTTGCCCGGGCCGCCCGCCAGCGACGAGGCCCAAGCGTGAGACGTGGAAGACCCGGGGCTTCGACTACGCTCAGAAATAATCTTCGGCGAAGGGACGCGCGCGCGGCGAGGGTCGCAGCGGCTTGAGCTCCTCCTTCGGCACGTTGGGAATGATCGTGATGGTCCAGCGGGGCGGCATGCTCGATTCCTGCTCCAGCACCGAACGCACGAAGCCGGTCACCGTCGCCTCGCCAGCGGCCACCGTTGCCATCCGGCCGTTGAACTGTGCGATGCGGAAGCGGCGAACTTCTTTCTGGTCCGCGGTCTCGTAGGTGAACATGGAAACCCTCCTGGTTTCCGGCGACTATCGCTGCCTATGATTAGCCATCTGTGAAAATCCCAAGCCGTAGAAGTACGGCGGGCATGCACGCGTGAGTGGTTGGAGCGTTTTCGAGTGAAGTGAATACCGTTTGGCGTTAAGAAAACGCCTCAAATAAGAATCTAGTCCGCCGGCTCCTGCGCGCGTGCGGTGGCGTAGGCCGCGTCCATCAGGTCCAGGAGGTCGCGAAATCCGGCGTCGCCGAGCCTCTCCGCGGTCGTCTCCAGCCGCAGCGCCAGCACCGCGAGCCTGACATAGCCGAACGTTCCGGCCGCGCTCTTCAGCGAATGCGCTTCGCGCGCGATCCTGCCATGGTGCTGCGCGAGCGAGAGCGTGCGGAACAATTGCAGACGCGCGCAGGTCTCGCTCCAGAACACGTCGCGCACTTCGCAAGCACCGTCCTCGCCGATCTCGCGCACCAGCGCCTGATACGCGCCCGTTTCGCGCGCGGGCTCGGCATCGAGCGCTGTCTGCGCAGGCGCGACGGTGACTTCGAACATGGTTTGGCCTGCCTCGATCACGGTTCGTTTGCCGCCGGCCCGTACAGGCGCGCGCGGCACGTCCGTGTCTACGGCATCTGGATTTCAGTTCCGATAGCAGGACAATCCGTGTTTGCGGGCCGGAATTAGCGGCCGGTTTACCACGCCGAAGAACCGGTCAGCGCGGGCCGAGCAGCCGGTCATACTGCGCCTTCACGGTGGCGTAGCATTCGCACGCCGTCTGGCGCAGGCCGTCCAGGTTGAGGATCTGGATGTGTCCGCGGCTGTAGTTGATGAAATTCGCCTGCTGCAAGGTATTGGCGACCAGCGACACGCTGTTGCGCCGAGCGCCGATCATCTGCGCCATCGCCTCCTGTGTCAGCAGCAGCCGGTAGTCGCCGGAGAGGTCATGGGTGTGCAGCAGGCAGCGCGACAGCCGCGACTCCACCGGATGGGCGGCGTTGCAGCCCGCGGTCTGCTGCACCTGCGCGTAGACCGCCAGTCCGTGACGCGTGAGCAGCGTCCGCAGGGTGCCGCTCTGGTCGGCCGCGACGCGCAGCCGGTCGAGGTCCATCATCGAGGCGGAGCCGGGAACCAGCACGATGGCCGTGTTCAGCGCGCAGGCATCCCCCATGGTCGAGAGCGTTCCGAGCAGGCTGTCTCGGCCGATCATGGCGACTTGCACGTGCTCGCCCCTGGCGAGCTCCACCACCAGCGAGATGACGCCGCGATGAGGAAAGTAGGCGCGCTTGAGCGTTTCGCCGGTCTCGACCAGCACCGCGTCATGCGGCAGATCGCCCGTACGCAGGTGCGGGCGGATCAATTCATAATCGTCTGCCGACAGCGCGGACAGGAAGCCGTTGGAGGAACGCACCATCGTTTCCAAAGTAGCCTCCCGTCTCCCGGACCAGTGGGCCGCAGCACCCGAAACTGCTTGCCGTCCGGGTAAGTTCCATCATGTTCCCGTCGGGATATATTGGCAATTGGGACAAGTTGTCCGATCGCAGTCAGCGCCGCTGCACGTCGGCCTCGCCAAGACAGATTCACTGACCATTTCCAAGGTGCCGAGCTGTTGTCCCAGCAGATCCAGATCGGTCGACTGGAGCATCGGTCGGAGGACGGTCGCGGTCATGGTTGATCCGATGCGTTTCGAACTGATCCGCGCCGCGTCCGGTTCGTCATCCGGTTGTGCGGCAGCAAACCTTATTGTAATGGTTGTGTCGCCCTGCGTATACCCGTTGGGGGGCAGACAAGCTGGGCCATTTGCGGCGGAAATGAGAATTGCCCGCTGATTCGCTCATCAGCCGGCGCGCCAGCCCTGCGACGTTGTGCAGGTAAAAGCGGCAAGGGGGCCTTCATGGGCCGGAAGCACTGCATCCGCGCTGTCATCGGACGCCGGTCGATCCGTGCACTCTCTTTGGTCGGACGAGTGGCTGCCGTCGTCAAACGCTGCTTCGGAGTTTGGCGCCGCGTGGCCGCAGATTCCGCGTCAATCTTCTTTCCCGCTCCGCCAAGGACGTTCTCAATAGTCCATTTCTCGAGCAAAGGAGCATGGCGTGCGCCACGGTTCAATTATTGAATCGCCAAATCGGGAAGCTCAAACGGGGACAGAAGATCTGCGCCATATTCTCGTCGTCGACGACGACCCGATGGTCTGCATGGCCATCGAGGTCTATCTCCAGCGCAACGATTTTCGGGTGACGATCGCCGAAGGAGGGGAAGCCGGACTTCGCGCGCTCGAACACCAACAGTTCGATCTGATGATCATCGATATCTTCATGCCGCACATGCGCGGGTTCGAATCGGTCAGGATCTTTCACGAGGGCGCGCCGGCCGTTCCGCTGATCGCGATGTCCGGCTACGCGTTCGCAAATCTGAATTCGCCAGCCCCCGATTTCCTCCGGATGGCGCTGGAGCTCGGTGCGGCGCGGTGTCTGCGCAAGCCGTTCACGCCGCACGCGCTGCTCGCCGCCATCACCGATTGCCTGGCGGAGCACCGTCCCCACGGCGACCTCGCCTCGGCCGCGCGCCTGGGTTAGCGCCGGCACCGGCCGCAGTGGACGCGGGTAACGGTTCGTTTACCGCAAATGCGGGTCTTGCGTATCCCGGCAAAGCACCAAGCGAAAGTGGCGGGACCGCCGCGGATTGCAGGCGGTTCGATCCAATTCCGCGAAGACCGCGCATATCGTCCTTCACAAGCAGGGCTTTCCCGCGCGCCTGGTCCCGCTGTTATCGGCACGTTCACCTCACGCGTCTCGCCGTTGCGGCGCGGGGCCGGTTTTGCCGAAAAACGCTGTCGCATGCGGTCGAACGGCAAACTTGTCGTCAATATCCGTATTAGCACGGAGGATGAAATTAACGGGACCGTGAAAGGGGATGTCTAACGATCCAAGGTGGGGACTTCCGCTCATGCCAGCGCGGCTCGGGTGTCGAGGTCCAGATCCAGGTCAGTAAGGCGTAGCTCATGGATGATCTGTTGCGGGAGTTTTTGACGGAAACCAGTGAGAGCCTGGACACCGTGGACAATCAGCTGGTGAAG
>NZ_JBVVPT010000022.1:0-76735 GCF_055811715.1 Bradyrhizobium sp. WSM4872
TCGCTCGGTGGCGACACCGTGGCGCTGGTGCCGCAGGTTGCGCCGCCGGTCGATCCGAACGCGGAAGCCCGGCGGGATTATGAGCTTGCAGCTCAGGCCGGCACCAAGCAGGCTTGGCTATCCTTTCTCGCCGTTCATGCCAGCGGTATCTATGCCAGCTTTGCGCATGCGGCGCTCGACAAGCTCGAGGCCGCAGAAAAAATAAGTGAGAACGCCGATGCCGTACAGCGGCAGGCCGAGCAGCAGGTCCGGCAGAAGAGCGACGATTTCAGGAAACAGATCGAGGAGCAGGCGGCGCGCGAGACCGAACGGGCCACGCAGCAGATCTCCGAGCAGGCCCGGCGCGATCTGGAGAAGGAGCGCCAACGCCTCGCCGACCAGGCCAGGCGCGAGCTCGACGATGCCCGGCGGCAGGTTGCGGAGGCGCGCCGGCAGGCCGAGGACGCGGCCCTTCAGGTCGAGCAGGCGAAGAAGCAGGCCGCGCTGGAAGCGCAGCAACAGATCGAGGCGGCGAAGCGCGAGGCAGACCGGCGCGAGAAGGAGCGCCAGGCTACGCTTGCGGCTCTGACCCCGCCCGCCGCGCCGCCTGCTGCTCTCGCCGTGGCGCCGACCACTGCGCCGGCGATGGATCCTGCGGACATCGCCCGCTTGCTCCAGGCGCACCTGAAGCGCGTCGGTTGCGATCCCGTTGCGGCCGATGGCGCCTGGACTGCACCGTCGCAGAAGGCGCTCGACAGCTTCAACAGATATGCCGGCACCAAATTCGACGTCAAGATCGCAAGCCTCGATGCGCTCGATGCGGTGCGCGCCCGGCCCGATCGCATCTGTCCGCTGGTTTGTGCGAGGGGGCAAAAGGCGGTTGGCGACCGCTGCGTCCAGATCGTCTGTGACAACAAATTCGTGCTGGACGCCCAGGGCGTGTGCCAGCGGCGTCCCGATCCGCCGCCGCAGAAGCCAAAGGCTGTGTCCCGCCACGAACCGAGCTCGCGCGCGCCGTCTGCTCCGGCCAGCAGCGAGGGCGGCAAATGTTATACCTATGGCGGAAAGCAGTACTGCCAGTGATGCAACGTTGCTCGCCCCGAGTTGAGGGGCTGGTGAGATCCTCGCGTCCGTCCAGGATGCTCCCTCTACGAAGCCTCTCCCCGCGGCGGCGGATATCTCCGGGCCAGCGCCGACAGCGGCAAGTGTCGCTCGCCCTCCGGCAGCTCCAGATAGGCGAGCACGAGCGGCCGTTTCCAGTCACCGACGCCGAAATCCATCGCCATCCATTTCTGCGGTTCGGGGCCCTCGAGACCGCGCACCCAGACGAAATAGCGGGGGAGATCGTCGGTTTCCCTTTCCGTCGCGCGTCTCCTGGCCATCAAAGCTGCTCGCTGTATCATTACCTGTTACACACGATATAGGGACTGGCCCGGCGAAGTCGAACCGTCGGGGGAGGGGAGGGACTGGTCTCGTCGATCCAGTCCGCTAGGATCCGCGAGGAAGCTCCGATTTGATCTTTCGATACTGTCCTTCTAGCCTCACGTTGACGTCTCCCTCGCACGGGTGGTGCGAACGCAAGGGTTTGTTCAGTGAGGATTCTGATTGTCGAGGACGATGCCGCCATGGCGCGGGGCCTTGCCGAGCGGCTCAAGCTGTCCGGGTTCGCGGTCGATATAGAGTCCGATGGCGCTTCGGCGGCGCAGACCGCTTTGCTGGAACCCTACAGCCTCATCATCCTGGACATCAACTTGCCGAACGTGTCGGGTTTCGGCGTCCTGCACAGGATACGGCAAGCCGGGGCGACCGTTCCGGTCATGATTCTGACTGCCCGTTACGCGACCGGCGACAAGGTCAGCGGGCTCGATCTCGGCGCCGACGATTATCTCTCCAAGCCATTTGATATCGCCGAATTTGATGCCCGCGTTCGTGCGCTCGTGAGGAGGGGACAGGGGCTTCCCAATCCAACCTTGATCTGTGGCCCGCTCGCGTTCGACCGCGCCGCGGGCACGATTACATTGAGCGGCCGGCCGCTTGAATTGCGACGGCGCGAGTTTGCCGTGCTGGAGGTGCTGATGACCCGCGCCGGCAAAGTCGTGTCGAAGGAGCGCCTGATCGCGGAGGTGTTTGGCTTCGACGAGGCGGTAGCGCCGAACGCGGCGGAACTCTATGTTGGTCGCGTTCGCCAGAAACTCGGTCCCGCCGGGCCGCGGATCCGAACCGTCCGCGGGCTGGGCTATCTGCTGGAGGTATAGTGATCGCCACCTGGCGGCCGTCGTTGAGGCGAACGCTCCTCACCAATCTGGTGGCGCCCGCCATCGTACTGGCGATGGTGCTTGGACTCGGCGGTATGCTGCTGATCCAGCGCGTTGTGCAGACAGTTCATGACCGGTTGCTCGATGGGTCGGTTCTCGCTATCGCCGAACGCGTCGGCGTGGAAGATGGCGAACTGACCGTCGACTTGCCGCAGGTTGCGCTCGGCATGCTGGAAAGCCAGTCGCACGACAGCATCTATTACAGCGTGACTTATCTTGGCGAATTGATCACCGGTTACAAGGATCTTCCGCTCGCCGGGTTCGATCGATTGAAGGCCGGCGAAACCGGTCATGGCGATGGCGCGTATCGCGGCAAAGCGGTTCGTATCGGTGCGCAGGCGCGGCAGGTCTACGGCCGGCCAGGGTTGGTCGTCGTCGCAGTTGCCGAAACGGTGCAGGCGCGCCGCGTCGTCGAACGTGAAATGCTGATTGGATTGGTGATGCTCGAGGGCGGGTTGATTGGCCTCATCGCTTGCCTCGGCTGGTACGCGGTCGATCGAGGCCTGAGGCCGCTTGGCGAACTCAAGCAAGAAATCGACGCGCGCGGTATTCAGGGCGGTCCAAATCTCAATCCGCTCGACCTTTCCCGGGTGCCGCAGGAAGCTTTAGCACCGGCGCTCGCGGTAAATTCCCTGCTACAGCGGCTGGATCTGGCCATTGGACTGGTACGCCGATTCACCGCCGATGCCTCGCACCAGATGCGAACGCCATTGGCGATATTGCGGACGCATCTCGATCTGGTGCGACGCCTGGGGTCGGAGACGCCGGCGGGCAAATCTGCCCTCGACGAGGTCGATAACGCCATCAACCGCCTTGAACGGCTGCTCGGACAGCTCGTCACATTGGCTCGGGCCGACGAGCAGAACATTGCGCAACCGGCCGCGGAGAACGTTGACCTGAATGAGGTCGCCTTCAATGTCCTGTCGGAGCGTGCCCCACAGGCTTTCGCGCGCGACATCGACGTCCAGTTCGATCGATTTGACGGTCCCGCGGTCATCGCCGGCAATACCGTCCTGATTGGCGAATTGCTGGCAAACCTGATCGACAATGCCATCCGCTACAACCGACCCGGCGGGTTGGTCCTAGTTCGCGCGGTTGTTGACGCCACGACCGCGCGAATTGAAGTCGAGGATACCGGTCCGGGAATTCCGGAAGCCCATCTGGCCCGTGTCTTCGAGCGTTTCTATCGGATTCCGACGGCGAACGGACCTGAGGGCAGCGGCCTTGGACTGGCCATCGTGAAAGCGCTGTCGGACCGCCTCGGAGCTCAAATCGTGCTTGCACCTGGCCCGGAAGGCCGGGGTCTGCGGGTTTCCGTGAGCTTTCCTCTTGCCAAGCGTGACCGTGAAAGCTCAAGTTGAGGCTGGATTGTGCGCTGCTGTAGAAGTGGCCGCAGTCCCGAACCAAACTGAAGTTCGCAAGCCGATGAGGAAACGTCACGATGGCGGCTACGAGAGCCTTGGCCTTGTGCGTTGGAATCTTGCTGGCGTGGCCTGCCATGTCGGAGCAGGCGCAGCTCGGCCCTCTCAAGGGGCAAGCATCCGCTACCGCCGGAGCTCGAGAGCAACTCAACATCGTATCGACTACCCAGGACGCGGACGTCGCCGACTTGCTTGCCGATTTCCGGGCAAGTCATCCGGACATCGAGATCGTCCATACAAAGATCAATTCCAACGACATCTACAATCAAGTCGTGGATCCCTCGACCTCGAGCGCAGCCCCCGGAGACATTGTCTGGAGCTCCGCGATGGATCTGCAGATCAAGCTCGTCAATGACGGCTATGCCCAACCCTATGTGTCGAAGGAAATTGCGCATATCCCGGATTGGGCAATCTGGAAAGACGAAGCCTATGCCATCACGGCGGAGCCGATTGTCATTGTTTATAACAAGAACCTCGTTGCGGAGTCCGATGTCCCTCGAACCCGCGCAGATCTGAAGAGCCTTCTGAGCCGGAGGCGCGATACCTATCGGGGCAAGATCGCAACCTATGACCCGGAGCAGAGCGGGACCGGATTCCTGTTCATCACGCGCGATGCCGGAATCACGAGGACGACGTGGGATATGGTCCGTGCCTTTGGCGGCGCCGGTATCAAGCTCTACTCGACCACCGGAACGGTGCTTGATCGAATTTCATCCGGCGAACATCTGATCGCCTACAATATGATAGGGTCTTACGCGATCGAACGGGCCAAGGAAGATGCCTCTATCGGAATCGTGTTTCCTGCCGACTACATCACCTTGATGTCGCGCATAGCCTTCATACCGGTCACCGCGCCGCACCCGGAATCCGCGAAACTGTTTCTTGACTACTTGCTTTCGGAGCGCGGCCAGAAATTTCTCCTGGCCCGATCGGTCGGTCCTGTGCGTCTCGGCCTCGGTGCACAAGGCGTGATACCTGCGGATCGCAGCGGCGCGGTCAAGCCGATCCATATTGGTGCAGAATTGCTCACCTATCTCGATCAATCGAAACGAGCGAGCTTTCTCAAAGAGTGGCGCCGCGCATTGCAGGACCGATAGAAATCCACGGATCTGGATTTCAAACGGAACAACATCGAGAGAAGCCCCCGTATCTGCCGGCTCGTCAGGCGCGCCGTCTTCAACCCGATTTTCCTGCGGGGTGCATCAGCGACAGGTTGGTGACAGGCAGCTGATATACGATGAGGCAGCAATCGTGGCTTGAACGATCGCACCTCGCGTATCGGTCAACCCGGCCGCGATCAGGTTTCCAACACCTGCCAGACGGGTGGACAAGAGAAAAAATCATAAACGATAAAAGGGAGGACGGCATGACGGCTACCACCGGACAGTCGAAGCTTGGCATGGTGCTCCGCGTCACCAGTGGCAACTTTCTTGAGATGTTCGATTTCTTTCTGTCGGGCGTCTACGCGTCGTACATCGCCAAAGCATTCTTCCCGCTCGAAAATGAATACGCGTCATTGCTGCTGACCTTTGTCGCGTTTGGCGCAGGCTTTCTGATGCGTCCGCTCGGCGCCATCATCCTCGGCGCCTACGTGGATCGGATCGGCCGACGCCAAGGCCTGATCGTTACATTGTCGATCATGGCTGCCGGCACGGTGCTCATCGCGTTCGTGCCAAGTTACGCAACCATTGGCATATTGGCCCCGATCCTCGTCTTGGTTGGACGCCTGCTGCAAGGCTTCTCGGCTGGCGTCGAGCTTGGTGGTGTTTCCGTCTATCTCTCGGAAATGGCCACACCGGGAAAGAAGGGTTTTTACGCCAGCTGGCAATCGGCAAGTCAACAGGTCGCGATCATCGTCTCGGCCTCGCTGGGTTTCGCTCTCAATGCATGGCTTGCACCGGCGCAACTTGACGATTGGGGCTGGCGCATTCCGTTCTTCATCGGCTGCCTGATCGTTCCTTTCGTGTTCTTCATTCGACGCTCGCTGCAGGAAACCGATGAATTCCTGGCGCGGAAGCATCATCCGACACCCCGCGAGATCTATCGCTCCATCCTCGCAAACTGGAGCATTGTTCTTGCCGGGATGATGATGGTGATCATGACCACGGTGTCGTTCTACCTCATTACCGTCTACACGCCGACATTCGGCAAATCGGTCCTCAAGCTGACCGCGGCCGATGGCCTGATCGTGACGATTTGCGTGGGAATATCGAATTTCATCTGGCTTCCCATCATGGGCTCGTTGTCCGATCGGATTGGTCGTCGGCCGATCCTCATCGCCTTTTCGACTCTGGCAATTCTGACTGCATATCCCGCGCTTTCTTGGTTGGCCGCAGGCCCGACGTTCCCGAAGATGCTGACGGTCCTACTTTGGTTGTCTTTCATCTACGCCAGCTACAACGGTGCGATGATCGTCGCATTGACCGAAGTCATGCCGGTGGGTGTACGAACGTCGGGATTCTCCCTCGCATATAGTCTGGCAACGACGTTCGGCGGGTTTACGGCAGCGATCTGCACCTGGCTGATCGCTGCCACTGGTGACAATGCGTCACCGGGATATTGGATGAGCGCGGCTGCGCTCTGTGGTCTGGCCGGGACGTACCTCGTTTACAGGCCGCAGGAACGACGCGCGCTATCCGGCGCCAATTCGGTCGAGACGGTGATAGGGACGTGACCACCAAAGTGCTCGATGACGTCGACCGTCATCGAGCATGCACAGTCCCCGAATAAATGCATCGAAGGAAATTGCCGATGAGCGTGACCATCGTCGTGCGCAGGCTAGTTGCGCTGAGCTTGCTGATTGTTTTGACGGCCGCGGCGGGAATCGCCGGGGCGTCCGAGGTCAGGGTCATGATCTCTGGGGGCTTGGCGACGCCTTATAAGGAGCTCGTACCGCAGTTTGAACGCGCTACGGGAAACACGGTCGTCACGGCCTATGGCCCTTCGATGGGTACGACGGAGAACGCCATCCCCGTGCGACTGGCACGTGGGGAGGCAGCGGACGTGCTCATCATGGTCGGCGACGCGCTGGGCGAAATGATCGACCAGGGCAAGGCGGTCAGAAGCAGCCGCGTCGACCTGGTACGTTCGCCGATCGGGATCGCGGTACGCGCCGGGGCGTCAAAGCCTGACATCGGTACGCCCGACGCATTGAAACAGGCGCTGTTGAACGCGAAGTCGGTTGCGTACTCCGATAGCGCCAGCGGCGTCTATGTCGGCACTGAGCTGTTCAAGCGTCTCGGGATTGCCGCCGAGATGAAGGACAAAGCCAAAATGATTCCGGCGGAGCCGGTCGCGAGTGTTGTTGCACGCGGTGACGCCGAACTCGGCTTTCAACAAATCAGTGAACTTCTGCCGATCGCTGGAGCCGACCTTGTCGGGCCGCTCCCGCCAGACGTCCAGAAGATCACGATCTTTTCTGCAGGCATAACCTCCAGTGCCAGTCAGCCGGAAGCCGGACGGGCTCTCATTGCCTTCCTAGCTTCAGCTGCAGCTGCTCCGGCTCTGAAAAAAGCGGGTCTCGATCCCTTCGCAGCATCGGAGAAATAGACCGGCTTCAGATCTGCGGGAGGCGGACGATTCCAGGGAAGGGGGACTTTATAGTGAAGCAGTATCTCAACAGCTTCGGTGCACGCCAGACACTTGTCGTCGGTGCAAAGACCTACGCCTACTATTCGCTTGCCGCGGCGGAAAAGAATGGCCTTCCCAGCGTCTCCCGGCTGCCATTCTCCCTGAAAGTCATCATCGAGAACATGCTGCGCAACGAAGACGGCCGCAGCACGAGCAAGGCTGACATCGAGCATGCCGCGCTGTGGAGCCAGGACAAGGGCTCGGCCGAGAAGGAAATCGCCTTCAGGCCGGCCCGGGTGCTGATGCAGGATTTCACCGGCGTTCCGGCAGTCGTCGATCTTGCCGCGATGCGCGACGCCATGAAATCCCTCGGCGGAGATCCACAAAAGATCAATCCGCTGGTGCCCGTGGATCTCGTCATCGATCACTCCGTCATCGTCGATGCTTTCGGCAATGGTCGGGCGCTGGCCAGGAACGTCGAGCTCGAATACCAGCGCAACGGCGAGCGATATCGCTTCCTGAAATGGGGGCAGGGCGCATTCTCGAATTTCCGGGTGGTCCCTCCGGGGACCGGTATCTGCCACCAGGTCAACCTGGAATTCCTGGCTCAGACGATCTGGACCGGCCCGGCCGAAGACGGCGAGAGTGAACTGGCCTATCCCGATACGTTGGTCGGCACGGATTCGCACACTACGATGGTCAACGGCCTGGCCGTACTCGGATGGGGTGTCGGCGGTATCGAGGCTGAGGCTGTCATGCTCGGCCAGCAAATTTCGATGCTGCTGCCGCAAGTCGTCGGTTTCAAGCTCACCGGCCGGCTCAAGGAGGGCGTCACGGCGACCGATCTTGTGCTGACCGTGACGCAGATGCTGCGCAAGCGCGGCGTCGTGGGCAAATTCGTCGAGTTCTACGGCCCGGGGCTCGACGACATGACGGTGGCGGACCGTGCGACCATTGCGAATATGGCGCCGGAATATGGCGCGACCTGCGGCTTCTTCCCGATCGACCAGCGAACGATTGACTATCTGACCACCACCGGCCGCGATGCCGCCCGCGTCGCGCTGGTCAAGGCCTATGCCGAAGCCCAGGGCATGTGGCGCTCCGCCGATACCCCGGATCCGGTGTTCACGGACTCCCTGCAACTCGACATGACCGATGTCGTGCCGTCGATCGCCGGACCAAAGCGGCCACAGGATCGCGTGACGCTCGATACCGCGAAAAGTGCCTTCCTCGGCGCTATGGATCAGGAGTTCCGGCAAATCGCGCAGACCGGCACGCGGCATCGCGTCGAAGGCGAAAACTTCGATCTCGGTCACGGCGACGTGGTGATCGCCGCCATCACGTCGTGCACGAACACGTCGAATCCCGGCGTCATGCTGGCGGCAGGACTGCTGGCGCGCAATGCCGTCGCCAAAGGGCTGAGGACAAAGCCATGGGTCAAGACCTCGCTCGCGCCGGGGTCGCAGATCGTCGAGGAGTACTTCAGGAAATCGGGTCTTCAAACCGATCTCGACAGGCTCGGCTTTAATGTGGTCGGTTTCGGCTGCACGACCTGCATCGGAAATTCCGGCCCGCTTCAGGAAGCAATCTCCGACACCATCTCGGGCAACGACCTCGTGGCGGTCGCGGTTCTCTCCGGCAATCGCAACTTCGAGGGGCGGGTCAATCCGGACGTGCGGGCGAACTATCTGGCGTCGCCGCCGCTGGTCGTCGCCTATGCGCTTGCCGGATCGATGGCATTGGATCTGGTGAAGGAGCCGCTTGGCCTGGGCAGCGATGGAAAGCCGGTGTATCTGCGGGATATCTGGCCCTCGAGCAAGGATGTGCAGGATTGCATCGATCGCACGATCGGCAGCGAGATGTTCAAGGCGCGCTATTCGGACGTCTTCAGCGGCGATACCAACTGGAAGAATATCGGCGTCACCAAGGGGCAAACCTACGAGTGGGACCAGGTTTCGACTTATGTCCAGAACCCACCATACTTCGTCGGGATGACCAGGGAGCCGACGCCTCCCACCGACGTGATCAATGCACGCATTCTTGGCATGTTTCTCGATTCGATCACCACCGATCACATCTCGCCCGCTGGTTCGATCAAGGAAAGCAGTCCCGCCGGGCGTTATCTGCGCGACCACCAGATCCGCGTCGTCGACTTCAATCAATACGGCACCCGCCGCGGCAACCATGAAGTGATGATGCGGGGCACGTTCGTCAACATCCGCATCAAGAACCAGATGGTGAAGGACGAAGCCGACAAGGTGGTCGAAGGCGGCTATGCCATTCACCAGCCGAGTGGCCAGCGGATGTCGATCTACGATGCCGCCATGCGCTACCAGGCCGACAAGGTGCCGCTGGTGGTCTTCGCCGGCAAGGAATACGGCACAGGTTCGTCGCGCGATTGGGCGGCCAAGGGCACCAACCTTCTCGGTATTCGCGCCGTTATTGCCGAAAGTTTTGAGCGCATTCACCGATCCAACCTCGTCGGCATGGGCGTGATGCCGCTGGTGTTCGAGGAGGGTACGTCCTGGCGGTCGCTCGGACTGAAAGGCGACGAGATCGTGACCTTGCGCGGAATCGAGAGCGGCCTGCTGCCGCGCCAGAAGCTTGCGATCGAGATCCGTGGGTCCGATGGCGCGAGTAGGGCCGCGGTCCCCTTGACCTGCCGCATCGATACGCTCGACGAGCTCGAATATTTCCGCAACGGCGGAATTCTTCAATACGTCTTACGCCAACTGGCCGTCTAGCCCCGACCGATCATGAGGACGCCATGACTTCAACTGCTGCGCAGCCATCGCACATGGAAAAGGAAACGATGCGGAAGGTGACGTTCCGCATCATTCCCTTCCTGATGGTCTGTTACTTCATCGCGTTCGTCGACCGCGTCAACGCCGGTTTCGCCGCGCTGCAGATGAACCAGGATATCGGCCTCTCGTCGGCCGCGTTCGGCCTTGGAGGCGGGCTGTTCTACATCACCTATGTCCTTTGCGAGGTGCCTAGCAATCTGGCGATGGAGAAGGTAGGAGCCCGGCTCTGGATCGCGCGGATCATGATTACGTGGGGCATCGTCGCCGCATGCATGGCGCTGGTGGTTGGGCCCAACTCGTTTTATCTCGTGCGAATGTTGCTGGGAGCTGCCGAGGCAGGGTTCTTTCCGGGCGTCATTCTCTATTTGACCTACTGGTTCCCCGCCGAATACCGCGGCCGGATCGTCGCGATCTTCATGGTTGCCATTCCGATTTCGAGTTTCCTCGGCTCGCCGATTTCCGCCTCGTTGCTGCAGCTTGAGGGATATCTCGGCTATCACGGCTGGCAGTGGATGTTCGTGCTGGAGGCGGTACCTGCGGTCCTTCTCGGCATCGCCTCGTTCTTCGTGCTGCCCAACGGTCCTGCCAATGCGCGATGGCTCACCGATGCGCAGCGCAACTGGCTGGCCAATAGATTGGCCGCCGACACTTCTTCGCCGAAAAAGGCCGCGGCGCATTTGTCGCTTTGGCAGGTCGTGTCCAACAAATATGTTCTCGCCGCGTCGCTGATCTATGCCGGCGCGTCCGGCTCGAGCCAGGTTCTGTCGCTGTGGCAGCCCCAGATCATCAAGTCGTTCGGCCTGAGCAACATGGAAACCGGGTTGGTCAATTCCATCCCGTTCGGAATTGCATCGGTGCTGATGGTGCTCTGGGGCCGGAATTCGGATCGCACGCGCGAGCGAACCTGGCACACCGCGATTCCGCTGCTGCTCTTGGCGGTCAGCCTTTCGCTTGCTCCATTCACCAGTGCGCTGCTTCCGGTGGTCCTGTTGCTGTGTGTCTCCGTCACCGCCACCTACATCGTCAAGGGGCCGTTCTGGGCGCTTGCGACGGAATGGATGTCGGCTGGCGTTGCCGCCGCCGCGATCGCGCAGGTCAACGCGATTGGAAATATCGGCGGATTCCTGGGGAGCTATCTGCTCGGCGTGATCAAGGATGCCACTGGCAGCTACTCACTGGGGCTGCTGCCGCTTGCCGCTCTGTCCGGCGCGGGATGCATCATGGTGCTGGCGCTCGGCCGAAATCCGCAACGCGACGCCGTGGCCGTGCAGGAGCCAGTCCATTGAACGCCGGGCCAACGTTTCGAAGGACGCCGGCTGAGAACGCCGTTTCATTCATGGGGATTTGCGATGACCACAGCTAAATCACTGCAGAAGCGGCCCGCCACGCTCATTCCAGGCGACGGTATCGGCCCCGAGATCGTGAAATCGGCCGTCGACATTCTCGAAGCGCTAGGCTCTCCATTCGAATGGGATATCCAGCAGGGTGGCTTGGCCGCGATCGAGGATTGCCGTGATCCGCTGCCGCAGGCGACGCTGGACAGCATCCGGCGCACGCGGCTTGCCCTGAAGGGCCCGCTAACGACCCCGGTGGGGGGAGGATTCCGCTCGATCAATGTTCGTCTGCGCGAGGAGTTCGGCCTTTACGCCAATCTGCGGCCGGTTCGAAGCATGGTTCCCGGAGGACGATTCGACGAAATCGATATCGTGCTGGTCCGAGAGAACCTCGGCGGCCTCTATGTCGCTTTCGAACACTACATCCCGATCGGGGACGATCCGCACGCGGTCGCCATTTCGACCGGGGTCAATACCCGCGAAGGATCGCGCAAGATCATCGAATTCGCATTCGACTACGCGCTCAAGAACGGTCGCAAGAAGGTGACCGTCGTGCACAAGGCCAACGTGCTGAAGGCGCTGACCGGCATCTTTCTCGAGGTCGGTCACGAGGTTGCAAAGAAATACGAAGGCAAGGTCAAGATGGACGATCGAATCGTCGATGCGACCGCCATGCAGCTCGTCATGAATCCCTGGCAGTTCGACGTCATCGTCACCACCAATTTGTTCGGTGACATCCTGTCCGATCAGCTCGCCGGCCTGGTCGGCGGCCTCGGTATGGCGCCCGGTGCCAACATCGGACCGGATGCGGCGATCTTCGAGGCCGTGCACGGCTCGGCGCCGGATATCGCTGGTAAGGGAATCGCCAATCCGCTCGCTTTGCTGCTGGCAGTCGGGCTGATGCTGGAGCACATTGATCAGCCTGATCTCGCAATCCGTCTTAGAGCGGCAATTGATCAGGTCTTGCGCAAGGACGGCGTCCGCACGCCCGATCTGGGCGGAAAGGCGTCCACTGGCGACTTCACGCGAAGCATCATCCGTCGGTTGGGAGGGTAAGCAATGACCGCTATTGTTGCGTCGCACGCGGCAATCCCCGTTGATAGCACGGCGCAAAAGCTCTCGCGTATCAAAGCGATCGTGGCTGCCTCGTCGGGAAACCTGGTCGAGTGGTACGACTTTTATGCTTACGCATTTACCTCGATCTATTTCGCGGCCGCGTTCTTCCCGTCGGGCGACCAGACCAGCCAGTTGCTGGCGACGGCGGGCATTTTCGCCGTAGGGTTCTTCATGCGGCCGCTCGGTGGCTGGCTGTTCGGTTGGATCGCCGACGCGCATGGCCGCAAGAATTCGATGGTGCTGTCGGTGCTCCTGATGTGTGCCGGATCCCTGATGATCGGGATGCTGCCCACGTACCAAACAATCGGCGCGGCGGCGCCGGCTTTGCTGCTGTTTGCGCGCATGGCGCAAGGCCTGTCGGTCGGCGGAGAATATGGAACGGCGGCAACTTATATGAGCGAGATTGCCGGCAAGGGCAACCGCGGGTTCTATTCGTCCTTCCAGTATGTCACGCTCATCGGCGGACAACTTCTCGCGCTCCTCGTCGTAGTGGTTCTGCAGCAGACCTTGTCGATCGACGAGTTGAAGGAATGGGGATGGCGGGTTCCATTCCTGTTCGGAGCCGTCGCAGCCGTTGTGGCGTTGTATCTCCGCCGCTCGTTGCAGGAAACGGCGTCGGCAGAGACCATGCATCGCAAGGAGGCTGGTTCTCTCGCCGGCCTCTGGCATCACAAGCGCGCGCTGCTGATCGTTCTCGCATTCACGATCGGCGGATCGCTGTTTTTCTATACGTTTACGACCTACATGCAGAAGTTCCTGGTCAATAGCGTGAAGCTGGATGCCAAGGTGGTCAGCTCGATCATGACCGCTGCCCTGATCGCCTTCATGCTGCTGCAGCCGGCGTTCGGGATGCTCTCGGACCGGATTGGTCGCCGCAACAACATGCTTCTGTTCAGCGGATGCGCGACGCTGGCCGCGGTGCCGCTGTTGATGATGTTGTCCAGCACGACCAGCGTCTATGCCGTTTTCGGCCTGATCATGGTCGGCCTCATGATTGCATGTTTCTACACCTCGATTAGCGGCGTCGTGAAGGCCGAGCTGTTTCCGCCCGAGGTACGCGCGCTTGGGGTCGGGCTTCCTTACGCTATTGCAAATGCGATGTTCGGCGGAACCGCCGAGTATGTTGCGTTGTCACTGAAATCGTCCGGATACGAAACGGTATTCTTCTGGTACGTCGCGGCGATGGCTTTCGTTGCCTTCATTGCCTCGCTCTGGATGCCAGACACGAGGACGCGAGGCTATCTCGAAGGCGATGGCCGGATCTGATCGAACACCACGGGCCTCGTCCATGCGTGGGATGGTGTCTGCTGAGAAGTGAATTGAAAGGGAGACGCGCTAATGCCGAAGGGTTCAGATCTACTGGTTGCCGCGCTCGAGAACGAGGGCGTCGACCGGATTTTCGGTGTTCCCGGTGAAGAGAACCTCGATGTCGTGGAAAGCCTGCGCAACTCTTCGATCAAGCTGATCCTGACACGCCACGAGCAAGGCGCGGCCTTCATGGCCGCGACTTATGGACGGCTGACCGGCAAGCCCGGCGTGTGCATCACCACGCTTGGCCCTGGCGCATTGAACCTGACAACTGGCGCCGCCTACGCGCTGCTC
This sequence comes from Bradyrhizobium sp. WSM4872, assembly GCF_055811715.1. Classification (NCBI taxonomy): domain Bacteria; kingdom Pseudomonadati; phylum Pseudomonadota; class Alphaproteobacteria; order Hyphomicrobiales; family Nitrobacteraceae; genus Bradyrhizobium; species Bradyrhizobium sp. WSM4872. The sequence continues at coordinate 14,142 of NZ_JBVVPT010000022.1, forward strand.
GGTGCCATGCCCATGATCATGCTCACGGGTCAGAAGGGCATCATGAGCAGCCGGCAGGCCAAATTCCAGATCGTCGACGTGGTCAGCGCTTTCAAGCCGTTGACCAAGCTGTCGCTCCAGATCGTCAGTACGACAAGCATTCCGACGATCGTTCGCGATGCCTTCCGGATCGCCATGGAAGAGCGTCCGGGTCCGGTTCTCCTGGAACTGCCCGAGGACATCGCGGGCGAGGAAGCCGAAGACGTCGCGATGGTGGCGCCGCATCCGATCGAGATTCCGGTCGCTCATCGTGCCTCGCTGGACCGCGCCGCCGACATGATCCTCAAGGCCAAGCGGCCATTGATCATGCTCGGCGCCGCCGCGTCCCGGCCGCGCAGCACGGCTGGCATCGGTGGCTTCGTCCGCCGCACGAAAATTCCGTTCTTCACCACACAAATGGGCAAAGGAACGGTACCTGGCGGCAGCAATCTCTACATGGGAACGGCGGCGCTCAGCGAGCGCGATTACGTGCATGAAGCGGTCGACCGGGCCGACCTGATTATTGCCATCGGTCACGACACGATCGAAAAGCCGCCATTCATCATGGGCCCGAAAGGTCCTCAAGTCATCCACGTCAGCTACACGCCGGCCAACGTGGAGCGGGTCTACTTTCCGCAATGCGAAGTGGTCGGCGATGTCGGGCCGAGCCTGGAGTTGCTGGCCGACCGTCTCGAGGGGCGATTGCATCATGCCGGCGCGCTGTTGAGCCTTCGCGAGGGCATCTTGGCCCGGATCGGCGATCGCGCCACCGAGGAGCGCTGGCCGCCGACACCGCAACGCATCGTGCACGATGTGCGAAAGGTCATTCCCGAAGACGGCGTCGTCGCGCTGGATAACGGGATGTACAAGATCTGGTTCGCCCGCAACTACCGCACCTATGTGGCGAACACGCTGCTGCTGGATAACGCGCTCGCGACAATGGGCGCCGGGCTGCCATCCGCCATGATGGCGGCGATGTTGCATCCGGAACGTCGCGTGCTCGCGGTCTGCGGCGACGGCGGCTTCATGATGAATTCGCAGGAGATGGAAACCGCGGTTCGCCTCAAATTGAATCTCGTCGTGCTGATCCTGGAAGATTCGGCCTATGGCATGATCCGCTGGAAACAGGCGGTCGATAGTTTCCCGGACTTCGGCCTTACGTTCGGCAATCCGGATTTCGTCAAATATGCCGAGAGCTACGGCGCGAGAGGCTCGCGGGTCGAAAGCACGGATTCATTGATTCCGACGCTCGAAAACGCGTTCAAGGGCGGCGGTGTGCACCTCGTCGTGGTGCCGATCGACTACAGCGAAAATACACGCGTGCTCGTGGATGAACTTCGCGAGAAGCTGAAACAGGTCGTTGAGCCGGCCGTGTGAGCCGTCGGCAAGGGTCGATTGAGCAGCTGAGCTGAAATTGGCGTGGTCGTAACGCCGGCAATGGAGAGTGCAATGAGTGAGCAGATCAACGAGCAGGCCGAGAAGATGCGGGAAATGGCGCAGACCACGCTCGACAAGGCGAAAGAGGCCGTGTCGAAGTACATAACCGAATCCCAGAAATTGAGAGAGAAGGCCGATTCCAGCGTTCGCTCAACCTATTCGGCTGCGAAGGAGATGAACGAAAGAGCCGTCGCGTTCGCCGAGGAAAATGTGGCTTCGGGTTTCGAGCTTGCGCAACGGCTGTTGCATGCCAAGGACCCGCAGGAAATGAGCGCGGTTTATCAAAGCCATCTCAAGGAGCAGATGGACAAAATGAACGCGCAGTTTCGCGAGCTTGCAAGTGCGATGAGCCCACCGTCGACCGTCGACCTGAATAAGTGAGGCCGGTTGCCTCAAATCGAGATCAAATCGCCTGATCACTGGATGTTGCTTGCACGCGGTCCGAGCGCGGACGATGCATCATCCTCAAGACAATCGTATCGCGGTGTGTCGGGGAGGCTCCAGGGTGGGCACAGAAAAGTCAGATACAGTGATCCATGACGTGCCGGCCGGCTGGTCACAGCGGGCTCATGCTGACGCTGCGAAATACAGCCGCATGTATGCCTCGTCGGTATCGACGCCGGATGCTTTCTGGGCGGAGCACGGCAAGCGGATCGACTGGATCAAGCCGTTCACGAAGGTGAAGAACACGTCCTTCGCGCCCGGCAACGTCTCGATCAAGTGGTTCGAGGACGGCACCACGAATGTCGCCACGAACTGCATCGACCGGCATCTTGCCCGGCGTGCCGGCCAGGTCGCGATCATCTGGGAGGGCGACGATCCCGCCGAATCCAGGCACATCACCTACGCGGAGTTGCACGATCAGGTCTGTCGTTTCGCCAATGTCCTGAAAAGTCACGGTGTGAAGAAAGGCGACACCGTCACGATCTACCTGCCCATGATTCCGGAAGCCGCCTATGCCATGCTCGCCTGCGCGCGGATCGGGGCGGTCCATTCCATCGTGTTCGGCGGGTTCTCGCCGGATGCGCTGGCCGGGCGCATCGAGGGCTGCCAGTCCAAAGTCGTGATCACCGCCGATGAGGGGTTGCGCGGCGGCCGCAAGGTACCGCTGAAGGTCAATGCCGACGACGCGGTCAAGAAGGCGACCGGCATCGTCAAGACGGTGATCGTGGTCAAGCGCACCGGCGGTGCAATCGACTGGGTCGACGGCCGCGACGTCTGGTACGCGGACGAAGTGGCAAAGGCTTCGACCGATTGCGCGCCGGTCGAAATGAATGCGGAGGACCCGCTGTTCCTTCTCTACACGTCGGGTTCAACCGGTGCTCCAAAGGGCGTCGTTCACAGCACGGGTGGCTATCTCGTTTTTGCGTCGATGACGCACCAATATGTGTTCGACTATCACGACGGCGATGTCTACTGGTGCACCGCCGATGTCGGCTGGGTCACCGGCCACAGCTACATCGTCTACGGCCCGCTGGCCAACGGCGCGACCACGCTGATGTTCGAGGGGATACCGAATTATCCCTCGACATCGCGCTTTTGGCAAGTCGTCGACAAACACAAGGTCAACATCTTCTACACCGCGCCGACCGCGATCCGTTCGTTGATGGGGGCGGGCGAAGGGCCGGTCAAACAGACCAGCCGTGCATCGCTGCGGTTGCTCGGCTCGGTCGGCGAGCCGATCAATCCGGAAGCGTGGGAATGGTATCACCGCGTCGTCGGTGATGGACGTTGTCCGATCGTCGACACCTGGTGGCAGACCGAGACCGGCGGCATCCTGATCTCGCCGCTTCCCGGCGCGACGGCCTTGAAGCCCGGTTCGGCAACCCTGCCGTTTTTCGGGGTGATGCCGGAAGTGGTGGACGCAAATGGCGTCGTGCTGACCGGCGCGTGCGAAGGCAATCTCGTCATTGCGGACTCCTGGCCGGGCCAGATGCGCACGGTCTATGGTGATCACGAACGCTTCATGCAGACCTATTTCGCGACATATCCGGGCAAGTATTTCACCGGCGATGGCTGCCGCCGCGATGCCGACGGGTACTACTGGATCACCGGTCGCGTCGACGACGTCATCAACGTCTCCGGTCATCGCATGGGGACCGCCGAAGTCGAAAGCGCGCTCGTTGCCCACCAGAAAGTCTCCGAAGCCGCCGTCGTCGGCTTTCCGCACGACATCAAGGGGCAGGGCATCTACGCCTACGTCACGTTGATGTCCGATGCGGAGCCATCCGGGGAATTGCGCAAGGAGCTGGTGGCCTGGGTCCGCAAGGAGATCGGACCGATCGCCGCACCTGACGTCATTCAGTTTGCGCCGGGCCTGCCCAAGACCCGCTCTGGAAAGATCATGCGTCGGATTTTGCGCAAGATCGCCGAGGACGAAGTCGGCGCGCTCGGCGATACCTCGACCCTGGCCGATCCCGCCGTGGTCGACGATCTCATCAAGAATCGCCACGGCCGAAAGCCGGTGTCGACATGAATATTGAAGCGATTTCGATCGGTGACAACCCTCCTGAAGACGTCAATGTCATCATCGAGGTTCCGATCGGCGGTGAACCGATCAAATACGAAATGAACAAGGCGGCCGGCGCGCTGTTTGTCGATCGCTTCCTGTATACGCCGATGCGCTATCCCGGAAATTACGGCTTCGTGCCGCACACGCTTTCAGACGATGGCGATCCGATCGACGTCCTCGTGGCCAATTCGCGGCCGATCGCTCCCGGCGCCGTAATCAATGTGCGGCCGATCGGCGTGCTCAAGATGGACGACGAGGGCGGCGGCGACGAGAAGATCATCGCCGTGCCGATGCCGAAACTGACGATGCGCTATGCCCACGTCAACGGGATCGCTGACATGCCGCAGATCGCGATCGAGCAGATCCAGCACTTCTTTGAGCACTACAAGGATCTGGAGCCTGGGAAGTGGGTGAAGGTGATCGGATGGGGCGACAGTGCCGAAGCGCGCCGGCTGATCGTCGAGGCCATCGCGCGAGCAAAGAGCTGAAACCGAGATATGGGCAACGATATGAGATTGGTTCTGTTGGGGCCGCCAGGCGCAGGCAAGGGCACGCAGGCGACGAGGATCGTGACTCGATTTGCGATCCCGCAATTGTCGACCGGCGACATGCTGCGCGAAGCGGTCGCGCAAGGCACGGCTGCGGGATTGCGGGTCAAGCACATCATGGATCGCGGTGAACTCGTGCCCGACGATGTCGTGGTGTCCGTGATCGCCAACCGAATCGATCATTCCGACGCGGCAAGCGGCTTTATCCTTGACGGCTTCCCGCGCACGGTCGCCCAGGCCGAAGCGCTCGATCGGGAACTCGCCACCCGGGGCATCAAGCTCGATGCCGTGCTCGAGCTCGAGGTCGACGAAGGTGCGCTGCTCGACCGCATCAAGGGGCGCGCCGACGAGGCGGCAAGCCGAGGCGAGCCGGTGCGCCGCGACGATAATCCCGAGGTCTTCAAGACCCGGCTCGACGTTTATCGCGAGCAAACCGCGCCGGTCACGCAATACTACCGGTCTCAGGGACTGCTCAACATCGTCGACGGTTTGCAGCCGATTGACGCCGTGACCGAACAGCTCGCCGCGGCGCTTGCGGCAGTAACGTCCGATCAGATCAGGAGTGATGTCAGATGAAAGCGTTTACCTTCCAGGCGCCGCCCAACATCCTGTTCGAGGCAGGCGCCTCGAAAAAGCTGGCGGAGTTGGTCGCTGGATACGCGGCAAAACGTGTCCTGCTGGTGACCGACAAGGGTGTACGCAATGCCGGCCTGACTAAGAACGCCGAGGCTGGCCTGATTGCCGGCGGCTGCGAGCTGACAATATTCGAGGACGTGGAGGCGGATCCGCCGTCGCATATCATCGAGCGGGCGGTCGCACTTTGCCGTGACAAGGACATCGAGCTGGTTGCCTCGATCGGCGGCGGCAGCGCGCTCGATACCGCGAAATTGGTGGCCTATCTGGCCAAGACACCTGATCGCCTCGAAGATATCTACGGCGTCGGTCTTGCCAAGGGCGAACGCCTTCCGCTGCTGCTGGTGCCGACAACGGCCGGAACGGGCTCGGAGGTGACCCCGATCGCGATCGTCACCACGCCGACGACTGAGAAAAAGGGCGTCGTTGCGCCCCGCCTGCTTCCGGACTGGGCGATCCTTGATCCGGAGCTGACGCTCGGCCTGCCCGCGCATGTCACCGCGGCGACCGGCATCGACGCCATGGTCCATGCCATCGAAGCCTATACCAGCAAGCACCGGAAGAATCCGATGTCGGACCAGTTGGCGCGGCAGGCTCTCGCGCTCCTGTCGGCGAATGTCCGGACGGTCTGTGCGGACGGATCTAATCTCGAAGCGCGGTCGCAAATGCTGCTGGGTTCGATGCTGGCCGGCATGGCGTTCGCCAATTCCCCGGTTGCCGCCGTGCACGCGCTGGCCTATCCGATCGGCGCGCTGTTCCACGTGCCGCATGGCCTATCGAATGCCTTGGTGCTGACCCAGGTGCTGCGGTTCAATTTGCCGGAGGCAGAAGGCCTCTACGCCGAACTGGCGCCGATCGTCGATCCCAAGTCGGAAGGAATGAGTGTCAGCCAGCGGGCACGGCTGTTCGTCGATGCGATCGCGGCGATCTGCCGGGATTGCAACGTGCCGGCCTCGCTGGCCGATGTCGGCATCGCGAAAGGCGACCTGAAGAAGCTCGCCGAGGACGCGATGAAGCAGACGCGGCTTCTCGTCAACAATCCCAGGGAATTGAGCTTCGACGATGCGCTGGCGATCTACACCGAGGCGTTCGGCAACCGCGCGGCGGCCTGAACGGGCACACAAACAGTGAGCAGCATGAGCGAGAACAATAAACCGGCTTCCGCCGATTCCGATCCTGGCGTCGAATGGACGAAGCTTTGGCAGACGATGGCGGAATCCTCAAACCGCATGGTCGAGGCGTGGTCGGGGTCGATGGCACCGTTCATGATGGCGCGTCTGTCCGAGAAGCCGGGTGGATTTGGCGACGGCAACGAATTGTCCGCGGCGATCGAGCGAATGGCGCAGGGGCCGCGGCTTGCCGACGTCTGGGACATCGACCGGAAAATGGCGTTGGCCTTTGGCGCCTGGATCGAGATGCGCCAGCGGCTTGCGAGCTACAATGCGGTTGCCGCCGCGCCCTGGCCCGAAGCGTCGAAGCGGTTTTACGAGACGATGTCCGCAACCGGTAGCGGTGGCTCCCCACCTCCGGACTGGCGCGAGGCGTTCGCCAAATGGAGCGAAATCTCCAACGAGGAACTTATCCGTAACCAGCGCACCGACGGCTTTTTGCAAGCTCAGAAAGAGCTACTCCAGGCGGGACTCAAATTACGGAGCCGGCAGGATGACGTGGCTGAAGCTGCGTCAGCCATGTTGGGCCTGCCGACTCGCAAGGATTTCGACGATGTGACGCGGCAATTGACCGAACTCCGCCGTGAAGTCCGTACGCTCTCCCGCCAGATGCGCGACCAGAAGAGCGAAGGCGCACGATGAGCGACCAGGAGAATCAGACCTCGCGCTTCGCCCGCGACATGGCGGCCAACGCCGAGAAAATGTTCAAGGCGACACAGCTCATCGCCAACACGCGGGACGAAGACGTCGTCATCGGCACGACGCCGAAGCATCTCGTCATGCGCCGCGACAAGGTCGAGCTGTTCCATTACGAGCCGCTGGCGGAAGCGACCGCGAAGACGCCCGTCCTTTTGGCCTACGGCCTGATCGGGCGGTATACCATGGCTGATTTACAGCCGGACCGTTCGCTGGTGCGCAGCCTGCTCTCAAAAGGGCTCGATCTCTGGCTGATCGACTGGGGCCAGCCGGGCCGAACCGAGCGATGGCTGAAGATTGATGATTACGTCAATGACTACATCGATGCCGCGGTCGACCGCATCGCGCAGGAAACCGGCCATGACAAGATCACGCTGCTCGGCATCTGCGAAGGCGGCGTCTTTACGACGTGCTACGCCGCTCTGCATCCGGAGAAGGTGAAAAATCTCGTTATCACCATCACCCCGATCGATTTCCATGCCGACGTCAACGACAAGGCCGCGCACCACGGTTTCCTCAATATCTGGACCCGGAGCCTCGATCCCGATGACATCGACAAGCTGGTCGATACCTATGGCGTGCTGCCGGGCGAGTTCATGAGCTCGGTGTTTTCGATGATGACGCCGATGCGCTCGCTGACGAAATACAATGTCGATCTCATCGACGTCGTCGATGACGAGGCGAAGTTCATGAATTTCCTCCGCATGGAAAAGTGGCTCGCGGACCGTCCGCATCATCCCGGCGAAGCGGCAAAGCAGTGGCTGAAGGATCTCTACCAGGAGAACCGCTTGGTCGATGGCAGCTTTGAACTGTCCGGCCGTCGGGTCGATCTGAAGTCGATCACGGCTCCGGTGCTGAATGTTTTCGCGCTGGACGACCATATCATTCCGCCGGACTGCTCGCGTGCGCTCGCAGCGAAGATCGGCAGCACGGATTACACTGAAATTCCGCTGCCCGGCGGCCATGTCGGCCTGTTCGTCTCCAGCAAATCACAGGGCAAGCTGAGCCAGAGCATTGCCGACTGGTTGGTCGCCCGCGACGCCAATCCCGGAAGTGAAGCCTGATGCGCAACAAGATCGTCGACGCCGCCGAGGCGGTGGCCATCATCCGTTCCGGTGACACCGTCGCGTCGTCCGGCTTCGTCGGCGTGGGAACGCCCGATGAGATCATCAAGGCGCTGGAGCGGCGCTTCGTGCAGACCGGAGAGCCGCGGGACCTTTCGCTGGTGTTCGCGGCGGCGCCGGGGGACGGCGCCGATCGCGGCCTCAATCGCCTGGCGCATCCCGGCCTGATCAAACGCCTGGTCGGCGGACATTTCGGCCTGGTTCCGAAGCTCGCCCGGATGGCGGTCGACAATCACGTCGAGGCTTATAACTTGCCGCTCGGATGCGTATCGCATCTGTTTCGCGAAATTGCGGGGCGCAAGGCCGGGCTTCTCTCCAAGGTCGGGCTCGGCACCTTCGTCGATCCAGTCAACGGCGGCGGAAAGCTGAATGCGCGCACCACCGAAGAGCTGGTGCGGTTGATCGAAATCGACGGCGAGCAATGGCTCTTCTACAAGGCATTTCCGATCAACGTTGCGATCATCAGAGGTACCACCGCCGACCACAACGGCAACATCTCGATGGAAAAGGAGGCGCTGACCCTCGATAATCTGGCGCTGGCAACGGCCGCCAAGAACTGCAAGGGATTCGTCATCGCGCAGGTGGAGCGCATCGCCGCCTCCGGCTCGCTCAATCCGCGCCATGTCAAAATTCCGAGTGTCTTGATCGACTGCGTCGTCGTTGCGCAGCCCGAAAATCATGTCCAGACCTATGCCACCGGCTACAACGGCGCGTTCTCGGGTGAATTGCGTGCGCCGGCCGATCGCAATGTTCCGATGGCGCTGGATAACCGCAAGATCATTGCGCGCCGCTGCGCCCTGGAACTGCCGATGGGCGGCGTGGTCAATCTCGGCATCGGCATGCCCGAGGGCGTTGCGTCGGTTGCCGCCGAAGAGAAGCTATTCGACTTTGTGACGCTGACCGCCGAGCCCGGCATCATCGGCGGCATTCCGCAAGGCGGCCTCGATTTCGGCGCTTCGATCAATGCAGAATCGATCATCGACCAGAACCAGATGTTCGATTTCTACGACGGCGGCGGGCTCGATCTGGCCTGTCTCGGCATGGCTCAGGTCAATGGCCGCGGGGACGTCAACGTCAGCCTGTTCAATGGCCGCCTGGCCGGCGCCGGAGGCTTCATCAACATATCCCAGAATGCGCGGCGGCTGATCTTCGCAGGCACCTTTACCACCGGCGGCCTCAAGACGTCGGTCGTGGATGGTCAGCTCAAGATCCTCGGCGAAGGCAAGTCCTCGAAATTCATCGACAAGGTGGATCAGATCACGTTTTCGGGCAAGCTTGCCGCAATCAACAGGCAGCCCGTTCTCTATGTGACGGAGAGATGCGTGTTCCGGCTCACTTCCGAGGGTCTCGAACTGATCGAGATCGCACCAGGTATCGATATGGAGCGCGACATTCTCGCTCTCATGGGTTTTCCGCCCATCATCCGCTCGCCGAAATCCATGGATGTTTCGCTGTTCAGCGAAGCGCTGATGCAGCTCGACGACCGGCTGCTCAATCGCCCGCTGGCGGAGCGGCTGTCATATGATGCCGATCGCAACACGCTGTTTCTCGGTCTCGACGGCTATCGAGTCCATTCCGACGCCGATGTCGAGGTGATCCGGGCCGCCATCCTAGAAATCTTTAACCGGGTCGGACATCGGTTTTCCGCTGTGATCAACTACGATTCGTCCGATATCGCGTCCCACATGACGGACAAGTGGTTTTCGATGGCCGCCGAAATCGAGCGGACCTGCTACGATCATGCCTCGCGCTACACCACCAGCGCATTCATGCGCCTGAAGCTCGGCGACGCGCTGTCCCGCCGCGACGTCGCACCGCATATCTTCGAAACGTCGGCCGATGCCCACCAGTTTGTCGAATAGACCGATGGGGCTGAAATCCACCGAGTTGCGCCCCGCGGACTGGCCTGTAGGACGGCAGAGGGCGCCCGACCGCACCGGATCGGTGCGCGGGCTGACCCGGCGCAGTTTCCATCGCATCGCATTCACGGATTGGGGGCCCACGCCCGCGGTGCGGCCAGTGCTCTGCGTCCATGGGTTGACCAGAAACGGTCGGGACTTCGATCACCTCGCCGCAGTTCTCGCGATGGCAGGGCGGCAGGTCGTCTGCCCGGACTTGCCGGGCCGCGGACAAAGCGAACGGCTGCACGACAGCAGCGACTATGCCTTGCCGCAATATTGCAGCGACATGACCGTGTTGATGGCAGCTCTTGATGCAACGGAGATCGATTGGGTTGGAACGTCGCTGGGCGGCCTGATCGGGATGGTGCTGGCTGCCCTTCCGGGCAGTCCGATCCGTCGCATCGTCATCAACGATATCGGACCCTATCTGCCCTGGACCGGATTGCTTCGCCTCGGCGCCAATCTCAACGATGCGCCAAAATCCTTTGAGACGATCGAACAGGCCGAAGGCTACTACCGGCGGGTTCTGGCTCCGTTCGGGCGATTGGAGGATGCGCACTGGCGGCATCTGACGACGCATAGTGTGGTCTGGAGCGCGGAGGGGCGCTGTTTCAGGCCGCTGTGCGATCCGAATATCGCCCATGCCTTTCGAAATCCTTGGCACTACAGCGTCGATCTCTGGAAATACTGGGACGCGATCGACATCCCCGTTCTTGTGATACGCGGGCAGCAATCGGATTTGCTTTCCGAAGGCGTCCTCAGGGACATGATGCGGCGCAATCGCAATGTCCGCGTTCACACCGTGGCGGACTGCGGGCATGCGCCGGCCCTGATCGCTGACGAACAGATCGAGGTCGTGACACAGTTTCTGAGCGGCCACGACTCCACTTGACGCTGAGCGCTTTGTGAATTGCTCACTCGCTTTTCCAGATCCTGCCCTCGACCGATCTTGAAAATTTCTCCCCACTAAATGAGGTAGATGTAGCTGTCTTTAGAACGCGCCGCTTTTTCTTCCGCTTCAGGCGGGAACAGCTCCGCAACGTCGGCAAATTCCTCGTGCTCGACACCCACTTGCGAACTCGTGCAAGCATCTGCATGTTTGACATCGTCGGCGGTCACGAGAATCCCTAGGCGACGACGGCAATGATGACAAGGAGAACCGCATGATCAAGATCAACCTGATGTACCCATACACCGAAGGCGCGCGCTTTGACCACGCCTACTACCGCGACCGGCACATGCCGATGGTGAAGGCCAAGCTGGGAAGTGTCTGCGCCTACTACACCGTCGAAAAGGGCCTGGCCGGCAGAGCGCCCGGTGCGCCGCCCGCCTACGTGGCGATGTGCGCTTTCATCTGTACTTCGGCCGAGGGCTATCAGGCCGCCGTGGAGGAGCACGCCGCCGAGATCCGGGGCGACCTCGCCAACTACACCGACATCGTGCCGGTGCTCCAGTTCAGCGAGGTTGTCGTCGAGCGGTCGGATCGTTGAACGCACCGGATCGGGCCTGACGACACCCGGGCGCCTGGTATCGGCCGTAAGCACCGGTAACACACTCGCCAGGACCATCCGGCTGAGAACGCAAATAACATAAGGCGGCCAGGTGATGCATCGTCGGTCGTGCGGGATCGAGATCATTTGGTACCTGCAAATGCATCGATACATTTTCCGTTCTTGAGAAATCCTGAGCCGAGGTGTCTTGCGAGCAGCGAGGCGATTGGTTTGATGGTGAATGTCCATCGAGAAGGCATTGCCTACTCACGACTAAACCGGATCTGTCGTTGGAAATCTCCGTGCATGTTGTTGCGAGTCCTGTCGAATGGCCTCGCTTGATTAGGCGGATAAAAATATTGAACGTGCGCGGCGTGCGAGCGCGATGGCATCGCGATGCGTTTCGTGATCCAATGGGCGGAGCGCTGTGTGAGTACGATCCGCATGTGTGAGTGCGCTCGCTTGAATCGTACTCACATCCGGAATTTCAACGCCGAACTTTTACGTGTGTTTTCAATGCGCGATCAAAAATTTCCCTGAAGAATCAGGACTCTAACTTCTTCTGTAAGTTATTGTAATTGCTTCGTCTTTAGTTTTGGTGCCCCTGGCCGGAATCGAACCAGCACTCCTTGCGGAACTCGATTTTGAGTCGAGCGCGTCTACCAGTTCCGCCACAGGGGCCCTCGGTCAGCCCCAAACAAGGCGTCGCGAAGCCGGCGGACTATAGCCATGGACCAAGCGGGGTCAACCCGCGCCAAAGTGATCCCGGCCGTTCTCGACAGCCGCATGGGCCGGGGTTACAGCCTTGGAAAGCGACCCATCGAAATGAGGCTGCCGTGACGACCCAGAGTGCCGCAATACCTGCGTTCAAACCGGCGGCGACGAGCCCCGCGCTGGCCGCTTCGCTCGCGGTCGCACTGACGGCAGCCGCGACCATCGCGGGCGCCTGGTTCTTCCAGCTGGTGCTCGGGATCGTGCCCTGTCCGCTCTGCCTGGAGCAGCGCTACGCCTATTACCTCGCGATCCCGCTCGGCCTGCTCATCGCACTCGCGGCGCGGGGCGGTGCGCCGAGGCCGCTGCTGTTCGCGGGCCTTGCGATCCTTGTGCTGGCGAGCCTCGCCAATGCCGGACTCGGCACCTATCACGCCGGCGTCGAATGGGGTTTTTGGAAGGGACCGACCGACTGCTCCGGTCCCGTGGTCAATCTCGGCAGCGCCACCGACCTGCTGTCGCGGCTCGACACCGTGAAGGTGATCCGCTGCGACGAGGTGCAGTGGCGCTTCCTCGGCCTCTCGCTTGCCGGCTACAATGTGCTGATCTCGCTCCTGATGGCTGCGATCGCCGCGTGGGGATTCGTTGCGACGGCGAAGCGCTGAGGCTCAATCATCCACATCGTCCTGCGTCCGGCCGAACAGGTGCACGATGCCTGGCGTCGCGATCGTCACGAAGACGAAACGCGAGAGGTGATGTGCGCCGACGAAGATCGGGTCGATGTGCAGCGTCAGGGCCAGCGCCAGCATGGCGTCCATCGCGCCCGGTGCGTAGGCGACCACGACGTCAGAGAATTTCACCTGCGTGGTGAGCGCCACGATGCCGACGAAGATCGCGGAGACGGCGATGGCCACTGCAAACGAGCCCAGCGCCGCGTTGATGTGGCCGGCAAGCGTCTTGATCCGCATCCGCGCGAAGCGGCTGCCGATCAGGGCGCCGATGCCGACCAGCGCCACGCCGCGTACCCAGTCCGGCAGGCCGCCCTCCACCCAGCCTGCGCCATGCAGCACGCTTGAGCCGATCATCGCACCGAACATCCAGCTCGCCGGAAACCTGATCAGCCGCAGGACGAGCGCCGCAGCCAGCGAGGCCGCGACCAGCTCCACGAGGTCAAGCGGCGAGGCAATCGTCGTCGTCAGCGACGGCGCGACGGAGGGCGCGACGCCGGCGAACGCCAGCACCATCGGCAGCGCCGCGGTGAGGATGATGACGCGCATGGTCTGCACCACCGCGATGCCCGGCAAATCGGCGCCGCGCTCGACCGCCAAAATCGTGATCTGCGACAGCGCGCCGGGGCTGCCGGCGAGGAAAGCCGAGGTGCGGTCCCAGCCGTGGATGCGCTGGAGATAATAGCTGGAGCCGAAGGTCGAGCAGAAGGTCGCGAGCGCGAGCAGCCCGATGGTGAGCGGATAGGCACTGACCTGTTGAAGCAGGTGGCGCGAGACGACTGATCCCAACGAAATGCCGAGCAGCACCAGCACGGTCTGGGTCAGGATCGGCGGCAGCGTCAGCTGGCGACCGGCGATCGCGGCGATCCCGACCGCGATCATGGAGCCCGAGATCAATCCCCCGGGAAGGCCCGCGAGCAGAAACACGAGGCCGCCGGCGGTGCCGATGACAAGCGTTTCCACCGTGCTCAAGATCTTGGCACGGCTCGGCCATTCGAACGGCAGGGAGGCGGTGATTTGCTTCACACCGCCTTATCGCAAATCAGCGAGAGACGCACAATTGCGGCCACGTCATGCCGCAATGCGCGCGCCTCTCGCCGAAGCCGCGAGCAGGGGGAAGGATTTACTTCTTGTCCGCAGCCGGCGCGGTCATGCCGGCCTTGGCGGTCTTGATGCATTCAGAGCGGAATTTCTTGCGCTCCTTGCCGTGCAGGCCCTTGGCGTCGGCCTGCTTGGAGCATTCGAGCGACTCGGCCGAGTGCTCCTTCGGTGCCTTCTTGTCCATGGGGGCGGCGGTTGTGGTCTTGGTGTCGGTCTTTGCTGCCGGCGCGGCGGTCTGCGCGTAGGCGGTGCCGGTGGCGAGCAGGGAGGCGAGAGCGACGACGGCGAGGCGAGATGTGAAAGTCATGGTGCTGCACTCTTCTTGCGGGAATTGCGAAGGGCGCGAAAGTCGGCTGGCGTTGCTGAACGCGACATGAATAATTCGAACGTGGAGGGTCACTATATTTTGGCGGCAGCAGCCATCGCTTCCTTGTCGCGAGCGGGCGGCACGCTAGGATAGCAATCCTCGGTTCACTTCCCTCGGGGGAAGATCAAGGAGGAGACCAAGGATGACCATTCAATCAAAGTTGCTGTGTGCAGTTGTGCTGTCGGGCTTTGCCGCGCTGGTGGCAAGTGCGCCGGCGCAGGCGCTGACCTCGCAGGAGTGCAGCGCGAAATACCAGGCCGCCAAGAAGGACGGCTCGCTCGGCACCACGAAGTGGAATGACTTCCGCAAGGCCCAGTGCGGCGCGGACGCGACGCCAGCGGCTGCACCGACCGCGGCCGCTCCTGCTGCGCCCGCCGCTCCCGCCGAGCCGAAGCAGGCGAAGAAGGAGGCCGCCCCGGCTGCCGCGCCGACCCTGCCGGCCGGCCCCGCGATCTATCCGAATGCGGTCGATCCGAAATACGCCAAGGAGACCCCCGGCAAGGGACGCCTGCACACCTGCGTCGACCAGTACAACGCCAACAAGACCACCAACGGCAATGGCGGCATGAAGTGGATCGAGAAGGGCGGCGGCTATTACAGCGAATGCAACAAGAAGCTGAAGGGCGCCGCCTGACGCTTTAAGACGACACAGAGGCCGGAGCCAAGCTCCGGCCTCTTGCTTTAATCCAGTAGCTTCTCGGCCGATTTCGCCACGAGCTGCGATCGCTTGCGCGGGCCGCGCTCGACGAACAGCAGGCTCTGGCCGAAGATGAAGCAGTAGAACAGGAAGGCCTGCGCTTCGGCTGCCTCGGTATCGAGGCCGGTCGCGCGATAGAGTTCGGCGACGTGCTTCAGCCGCGCCGCGTCCACGATCGCCACCGCTGCCGCGGCGCCCTCGTCCGAGCGGGCCCATTGCCGGATCGCAAGCTCGATTGCCATCCCGTCCGGATTGAGTCGCTCCGAATAGAGCTGGATCACCGCCCTCAGCCGTTCACGGGGCTCCTGGCCATCGAGACTCGTCTGCTGCGCGATCGCCGTTGAGCGCCCCTCGCGCCACCGTTCCAGCATGGCACCGAGCAGCGCGGCACGGTCGGCGAAGCGGCGGTAGAAGCCGCCCTTGGTGACGCCCAGGTTCTTGGCGAGCACCTCGACCCGCACCCCCTCGACCCCGGATCGGGCGAGCTCGGTGAGCCCTGCCTCGACCCAGATATCGCCTTTGCCGTCACTCATGCAGGAAGCCTCGCCGATTCTTGATACGGTGCCGTATTGCTAACGCGGGAGGAGGTTGATACGCTACCGTATCAATACCAAAGGCAGAAAAGGCCAGGGAGAATTGCGATGGAGCGGGAGGCGACCTATCGCGGCACGGTCTACCCGTGGCAGTGCGATCACGTCGGCCACATGAACGTCATGTGGTATGTCGGCAAATTCGACGAGGCCAACTGGAATATGTTCGCCCGCCTAGGGCTGACGCCGAGCTATCTGCGTGCCTCCGGCCGCGGCATGGCCGCCGTGCAGCAGAACATCACCTACAAGCGCGAGCTGCTCGCCGGCGACATCGTCGAGATCCGCAGTTGCCTGCTCGAGATACGCGACAAATCGATCCGCTTCCGGCACGACATGACCAATGCCGAGACCGGCGAGATCGCCGCGTTCTGCGAGATCGCGGGCGTGCACATGGACCGTAGCCAGCGCAAATCGGTGCCGTTCACGGATGCCATACGCGAGATCGCTTTGAGGCATCTCGCCGAGCCGGCGGAGGCCTGAGCCATGGCTGCATATGAGCCGAAGAACCCGGGCTATCGCGCGGCTGCCATCGCCATGTTCGACGGCCAGCCGGCGATGCACACGCTCGGCATCGTGATCGTCCGCCTTGCGCCGGGCGAGGTCGAATTGGCCATGCTGCATTCGCCGGCCCTCACGCAGCAGAACGGCTTTGTCCACGCCGGCATCGTTACCGCAGGCCTCGACAATGCCTGTGGTGTCGCCGCCTTCACCCTGATGCCGCGCGAGGCCGATATCCTCACCGTCGAGTTCAAGACCACGCTGCTCGCGCCGGCGCGGGGCGAGCGTTTCGTCTTCAAGGCAGAGGTGGTCAAGCCCGGCCGCACGCTGACCTTTTGCGAGGCAAAGGCGTTTGCCGAGCACGAGGGCAAGGTCACGTTGATCGCCATGATGACTGGGACGCTGATGGCAATGCTGCCCCGCGTTGCGGCTTCGCACGAGCCGACCCCGATACCCGCATAGCGTGGCGATGACATCGGCTCTGCGACACTCTATATGAGCTGTAACAATTCCCAGTCTCGAACCGTATCGACGGAGATGGGACCGAAATGGAACGAGATATGGCTGGATTCAGGAACAAGGGCCTTGTACCGACGCGGCGCGCGGCGCTGACGCTGATCGGGGCGGGCGCCCTTGTAGCGGGTGGGATCACTTCGGCGCGCGCGGCGACCGAGGAAGACGAAGTGCTCACAGAAGCCAAGGTGCTGCGCGACCCCGATGTTCCCGTCGCCGGCAATCCCGACGGGAATATCAGCATCATCGAATGGTCCGACTATAACTGCCCCTATTGCCGCAAGCTCGAGCCCGAGTTGCGTCAGGTCATCCAGGACGACGGCAAGGTCAGGCTGGTGATGAAGGACTGGCCCATCCTCGGTCCGGTTTCGGTCACGGCGGCGCGGACCGCGCTCGCGGCGAAATTCCAGGACAAGTACCACCAGGCCCACGACGCCATGATGGGCGTCAGCTCGCGCCTGACCGAGCCGCGCATCAACGAGTTGCTCGCGGTCGCCGGTGTCGACATGGATCGGTTGAAACGCGATCTCGCCGACCGCGCCAAGGACATCGACGCCGTGCTCAAGCGCAACAACGAGCAGGCCGAAGCCTTCGGTTTCCGCGGCACGCCGTCCTTCATCGTCGGCAAGTACCGCGTACCGGGCGTGCTGAGCATGAACGAGTTCGAGCAGGTCATCGCCGACGCCCGCAAGGCCAAGATGAACTGAGCCGAGCGATATTTACCGCGCAATACGAAGGCGCCGCCGCGGACCCGCGACGGCGCCTCATTTCATTCATGACACCACGTCGTTACTTCGAGGAGATGCGGACCCAGTCCTTGTGCGCGCGATCGCGCAGCGCGTCCCAATCGGCCTTGGCGACATCCCAGTTCACGATGGTGCGATTGGTCGTGGCGACTTCGCCGTTGGCGACCGGCGACGTCTGCATGGAGTCATAGACATACACGCCGCAGCCAAGCAGCAGCGCGCCCAAAATCATTCCAAGAAACATCCGCATCGCGAAACCTCCAATGACGGGCGATAACGTCGACCCGGATCGATTGTTCCGCGACAGTGCGGCGCAGGTAAGGACGATCCGTTCACGCTTCATTCAGCCACTGCACCAGCTCCCCGTTGATCTCGCGAGGATAGGTGTGGCTGAGGTCGTCGATCTCGCGATAGGTCACGTCTGCGCCGGCGGCGGCGAGGGCCGCCTGTGTCTGCCGCGCGGTCTGCACCGGAAACATCCAGTCGAGCTTGCCGTGCGTGATGAAGATCGGAAGGCGCTGCAGGCGCGTGGCGTCGGCCATCTCTGCCATCAGGGGATGGAAGGTTGCCGACACCGGCGCGAGATGCGTGAAGGGCGAGGCGCCGTCGAGCCCGGTGACGTAGCAGAAGGTGCCGCCGTCGCTCATGCCTGTCAGCAGCATGCGCGAGGCGTCGATGGTCCAGCGGCTGCGCACGGTTTCGAGAATGCGGATGAGGTTGGGCGTGTCGGAATCGTCACCCATCAGTGCCCAGGTCGGGCCGGTCGCGGTCGGCGCCACCAGGATCGCACCGAGGCTGCGGGCGTCGCGCAGCCAGCTCCACAGAAAGCCGCGGCCGTTGCCGCTGCCGCCATGCAGTGCCATCACCAGCGGCATGGCGCGGTCGGGCCTGTAATACTCGGGCACGTAGACCGAAAAGCCGCCGCGGCTGCCGGGCTCGTTGTGATCGTGGATGATGCCGGTGTGCGCGTCCGCGCCGGCTTCGAGTCGCGACAACAGGTCGGCATTCTCGCGATGGGCGGCGTTGAGGAAGAAGCTGCTGACCGGCGGAAACTGCACGGCCAGCGGATAGAGTGCCTCCTGCGCGCGCGGCACATGACGCAGCGCGCGGAAGACCGCGACGAGGTCGCCATTGCCGTGCTCGACCTCGCGCAGGCCGGCAAAGGCGGCGAGCGTCTCGTCGCAGGCACGGTCGAGCCGCTCACGCAGTCCGGTGAACTGCTCCGGCCATTCTCCGATTGCCGCGCGCGCCGTTTGCAGCGTCTCGTCGGGAGCGCCGATCGCGTTCATCACGGAGCCGAAGGCCGGCGGGTGCAGGTTGCGCTGAAAGAAGGCGAGCGCCTCCAGCGCATTGAGCAGCGGCGGCAGCACGGCCACGATGTCGTCAACGACGGCCTCGCTCATCGTCGTTTCCTTGCTTCAGTTCGGCTTGTCAGTGCAGCTTCGGCGCCTTCAAGAGCTTGAAGCGATCGGTCGAGGTCACCGTAACGTCGAAGGTGACGCCTTCATGATGTACCGTCAGCGGCACGTCGACGCCGGCAGCGCCGAGGCCCCACAGCTTCTTGTAGAAGCCGGTCTGACTCGTGACCTTCTCGCCGTCAACCGCGAGGATGACGTCGCCGGTCTTGAGCTCGGCACGGGCGGCCGGGCCGTTGGCGGAGATCCCGATCACCACCACGCGGTTGTCGATCTCGGTCGAAAAGAGTCCGAGCCACGGGCGTGCCGGCTTGTTGACGCGGCCGAATTTGCGCAGGTCGTCCAGGATCGGTTTCAGCAGGTCGATCGGCACGATCATGTTGACGTGCTCGGCCTTGCCGTCGCGCTCACGTTCGAGCTGGAGCGAGCCGATGCCGATCAACTCGCCGCGATCATTGAGGAGCGCCGTGCCGCCCCAGTTCGGGTGCGCGGGATGGGTGAAGATGGCCTCGTCCAGCAGATATTCCCAGTAGCCCGCGAATTCCTGCTTGGCCACGATCTGGCTCGCGACCGAGCGCGTGCGTCCGCCGGCGCCGCCGACCACGACGCGGTCGCCGAGCCGGGTCTCGGCCGAGATGCCGAGCGGCAAGGGATCGACGTCGAGCTGGCCGAGCGCCTGCACCAGGCCAAAGCCGGTGACGGCATCGAAGCCGAGCACATGTCCCTCCACCACGCGCCCGTCTCCGACATGCAGCCACACCGACTCTGCTTCGGTGATGAGATATCCGATGGTGAGCACCAGCCCGTCGTCGATCACGACGCCGTTGCCGGCGCGTTCGGTGCCCAGTGTCTCGGCGCTGAAGGCGTCCGGCGGGATGATGGCATGCAGGCCGACGACAGAGGCGAGCGCGTGGTCGAGATCGAAAGCGTAATCGCTCGCACGCGGCTGATTGGCCGGTGGCACTCTCCATTCGGTCAGGGCGGGCATGGAGTTCTCCTGGCTGAGAGCATCGCTCCGCCGATTAGCGGGACGACGCGCGAAGCACGGATAATTTAGGATGGAGGAGGCCGTCTTGAAAGCCTCGTTCCCCAACTATTCCCGACGCACCGGGTGAAATCTTTGAAAGGCGCGGGAAGCTTGATGCACGGTCGGTCGAGCGCCTCCGGCATTGGCCGCATGGCTGCTGTCCGGCGAGGTGCTAGGCGCCGTACAATGAAGCTGCTAACCATTGCCGCTTCGTTTGACCCAGGGATCACGGACCAAAGCATGGACAACCGCAGCGACATCTGGCGTGGCATCGACACGATCAAGGCACGTTTCATCGACCTCAGCGACAAGGTCTGGGGCATGCCCGAAGTCTGCTACACCGAGGCGCGGTCCGCCGCCGAGCATCTTGCCGAGTTGCGTCATCAGGGTTTTCGTATCACCGAGCAGGTCGCGGGCATTCCGACCGCGGTGACGGGCGAATGGGGCGAGGGCGGGCCGGTCATTGCCTTCATGGGGGAATATGACGCGCTGCCGGGCCTCAGCCAGGAGGCGGGCGTCGCGGAGCATCGTCCGGTCGAGACCGGCGGCCACGGTCATGGCTGCGGCCACAATCTGCTCGGTTCCGCAGCTCTCCTCGCCGCGACAGCGGTGAAGGACTGGCTCGCCGAGAACAAGGTGCCGGGCCGCGTGCGTTATTACGGCTGCCCCGCCGAGGAAGGCGGCGCGGCAAAAGCCTTCATGGTGCGCTCCGGTGCATTCGAAGACGCCGACATCGCCATCACCTGGCATCCGCACAGCTTCTGGGAAGTCGCGGTGACGCCGTCACTCGCCAACACCCGCGCCGATTTCATCTTCACCGGCCGCACCTCGCATGCGGCAGCCTCGCCGCATCTCGGCCGCTCCGCGCTCGACGCCGTGGAGCTGATGAATGTCGGCGTGAACTATATGCGCGAGCACATGCCGAGCGACGCGCGCGTGCACTACGCGCTGCTCGACACCGGCGGCATCGCCCCGAACGTGGTGCAGGCGCATGCGCGCGTGCGCTATTCGATCCGTGCCCGTGATCTGCCCGGCATGAACGAGCTGGTCGGACGCGTGAGCAAGATCGCGGAGGGCGCGGCGCTGATGACCGAGACCAAGGTCGAGATGAAGATCATCTCCGCGGTCTCCAATATCCTGCCGAACACGCCGCTGGAGCAGGCGCTGCACCGGGTCATGGAAGAGCTCGGACCACCGCATTTCGACGACGCGGACAAGGGCTTTGCGACGGAGATCCGCGCGACGCTGAGCGACAAGGACATCGAGGCGGTCTATTACGCGATCGGCATGGAGCCGACCGACCGGCCGCTGGCTGACTTCCTGGTGCCGCTCGATGCCAAGCGCAATCCGCTGGTCGGCTCGACCGACGTCGGCGACGTGAGCTGGGTGGTGCCGACCGTGCAGGTCCACGCACCCACGGTTGCAATCGGGACCCCCTTCCACACCTGGCAGGTGGTCGCGCAGGGCAAGAGCGCGCATGCGCACAAGGCCATGGTGCAGGCCGCGAAGGCGATGGCCGGCATCGGCATCAAGGCGCTGACGGACCCGGAGCTGATCGAGGCCGCCAAGGCTGACCTTGAGAAGCGGACGGCCAAGACGCCTTACGTCTGTCCGCTGCCAGACCACGTCGCGCCGCCGCTCGACATGTCCGTGGCGTAGAATTTCGCCTCGATACTTCGTCTGATGCGGCGATCAAATTTTCTGCAGTGCAGCGCGGAATTCAGCGTGTTTTGATGCTGGATTGCCGAACGGATGGGCTGCGGAATATGGTTTTGCCCAACAGACAGTCAGAAGACCGTTTGCATACACACGGTCGCAGTTGACGCGCACCCCATTCGGTGTGCCATCTACCGCCAGCCAAGCCCGGTGGTCGTCTCGCGCGACCGCCTGCATCCATACGGGAACCAGACGGGGGACAACCATGCTGGATAAACAACTGCGTTCGATGATCGGTGACGTGAAGGACGGGCGGATGGATCGCCGCGGTTTCATTCAGCGCCTGGCTGCCGTGGGTCTCACCGCACCTTTGGCCAACCAGATCCTCGCGCTTGGCGGCGTCGCGATGGCTGAGGGCGTCTCGACCTACAAGCCGACCAAGCGCGGCGGCGGTGGTGCGCTCAAGCTGCTGTGGTGGCAGGGGCCGACCCTGCTCAATCCGCATTTCGCCACAGGCACCAAGGATCAGGACGGCGCGCGTCTGTTCTACGAGCCGCTCGCCTGTTGGGATCCCGACGGCAACATGAAGCTGGTTCTGGCCGCCGAAATTCCCTCGATCCAGAACGGCGGCCTCGCCGCCGACGGCAAGTCGGTGACCTGGAAGCTCAAGCCCGGCGTCAAATGGCATGACGGCACGCCGTTCACAGCCGACGACGTCGTGTTCAACTGGGAATATGCCAAGGATCCGGCGACCTCCGCACTGACGATCGCGACGCTCCGCGACATCACGGTCCAGAAGGTAGACGACCTCACGGTCCGCATCCTCTTCAACAAGCCGACGCCGTTTTGGGCCGACGCTTTTGTCGGGGCTCCCAATACCATCATCCCGAAACATCTGTTCAAGGACTATATGGGGTCCAAATCGCGGGAGGCGCCGACCAACCTCTCGCCGGTCGGCACCGGCCCCTACAAGTTCGTCGAGTTCAAGCCGGGCGATCTCGTCCGCGGCGTGATCAATCCCGATTATCACATGGCCAACCGCCCCTATTTCGATTCGATCGAGATGAAGGGCGGCGGCGACGCCGTCTCTGCCGCGCGCGCGGTGATCCAGACCGGCGAATATGATTTCGGCTGGAACATTCAGGTCGAGGACGACGTGCTGCTGCGCCTGGAGAAGGGCGGCAAGGGAAAGACCGTCTACGCCGTCGGCGGCGACACCGAATTCATCGCGCTGAACTTCACGGATCCCAACACGGAGGTCGATGGCGAGCGCTCCTCGATAAAGACCAAGCACCCGCTGTTTTCCGATCCGGCGGTGCGCAAGGCGCTCTCGCTGCTGATCGATCGCGAGTCGGTCAAGAAGGCGATCTACGGCCGCGCCGGGCGCACCACCGCCAACTTCCTCAACGGGCCCGAAAAGTTCGTGTCCAAGAACACATCGTGGGAGTTCAGCGTCGAGAAAGCCTCGAAGATCCTGGACGACGCCGGCTGGAAGCCGGGCGCCGACGGCATCCGCGAGAAAGACGGCAAGAAGCTGAAGCTCCTCTACCAGACCGCGATCAACGGGCCGCGCCAGAAGACGCAGGCGATCGTCAAGCAGGCGTGCCAGAAGGCGGGCATCGACGTCGAGCTGAAATCGGTCGTCGCCTCCGTGTTCTTCTCCTCCGACGTCGGCAATCCCGACACCTATTCCAAGTTCTACGCGGACATGGAGATGTTCCAGATCCCGCTGAGCCAGCCCGATCCGTCGCAGCACATGCGTCGCTACCTTTCGAACCTCGTCGCCACCAAGGAGAACAAGTGGCAGGGCACCAACTTCCCGCGCTGGGTCAACAAGGAGTACGACGCGACCATCCTGGCCGCCGACGGCGAGATGGATCCAGTCAAGCGCGCGGCGCTCTACATCAAGGCCAATGACCTCATGTACCAGGACATCGTTTTCATCCCGGTGCAGCACCGCCTCAAGGTCGAGGCGGCCGCCAACAATCTGCGCCCGGTCGTTTCGGGCTGGGCTAACGAGACCGACAATTTGTTCGACTGGTACCGCGAAGAATGATCACGCACGCCTAGAGCGGTCCTTCTTCATGAGCCAGTATGTCCTGCGTCGCCTCCTGATCGCGATTCCGAGCCTGCTCGGAATTTCGCTCGTGCTGTTCGTCGTGCTCGCACTAGCCCCGGGCGATCCCTTCTCGGAGCTGGCGACCAATCCGAACGTGCCGCCCGAAGTCGCTCTCGCGCTTCGGGCGAAGTTCGGCCTCGACGATCCGATCTACCTTCGTTACCTGCACTGGCTCAACGCCATGCTGCACGGCGACTGGGGTTTCTCCTTCGTCAGCCGGATGAACGTCGACACGCTCATTCTCCAGCGACTGCCAACGACGCTCTACGTGATCGGCTCGGCGCAGATTCTGGCGCTCCTGATCGCGATCCCGGTCGGGGTCTATGCCGCGACGAAACCTTATTCGCTGTTCGACCAGGTCGCCAACACGCTGGCCTTTGTCGGCTTCTCGCTGCCGACCTTCTTCACCGGCATCCTGTTCATCCTGATCTTCTCGGTCACGCTGGACTGGCTGCCTTTCGTCTACACGACTGACATCAAGGGCACGGGTATTCACTGGGTGCTGGAGATGATCCGTCAGGCGATCATGCCGGTGGCGGTGCTCGGCCTGTTCCAGGCTGCGTCGATGACGCGTTTCGTGCGCTCGGCGATGCTCGACGTGATCCGGCTCGACTATGTCACCACCGCGCGCGCCAAGGGCATCGGCCAGCGGCGGGTGATCATCAAGCACGTGATGCGCAACGCGATGATTCCGGTCGTCACGCTGATTGCGTTGCAAATCCCGGCGGTGTTCGGCGGCGCCATCGTCACCGAGCAGATTTTTCGCATCCCCGGCATCGGCTCGCTGCTGATCTCCTCCATCCTTTCCAACGACACGCCGGTGGTGATGGCCGTCACCTTCGTCTTTGCGTGCCTGGTCGTGCTGTTCAATCTCATCGCGGACGTTCTTTATGGCTGGCTTGACCCTCGCATCTCCCTCCGCTGAGCGGCGCGTCTACTCGCCCTGGCGCGAGACGTGGCGGCGCTATAGCCGGCACAAGCTTGCCGTGGTCAGTGCGTTCCTGCTCCTCGTTCTGATCCTGGCGGTGGTGGTCGGCCCCTTCGTCTGGCGGGTCAAGATCGACGACATCGATATCGTGGCGGGCATGCAGGGGCCGTCTCTGGCCCATCCCTTCGGCACCGACGATCTTGGGCAGGATATCCTCGCCCGGATGATCTATGGCGGGCGCATCTCGCTCGCGGTCGGTCTCGCCGCGATGCTGGTCTCGGTCTTCGTCGGCGTGCTGATCGGCGCGCTCGCCGGTATGTCGCGCGGCGCGCTCGGCCATGGGCTGATGTGGCTCACCGATCTCTTCCTGTCGCTGCCGCAATTGCCCCTGCTGCTGCTGCTGATCTATCTCTTCCGCGACGGGCTGAAGGCCGCTTTCGGCCCCGAGGGCGGCATTTTCATCCTGATCGTGCTCGTGATCGGTGGCTTGCGGTGGATGCCGGTCGCCCGCCTCGTTCGCGCCCAGTTCCTGTCGATCCGGGAGAAGGAATTCGTCGAAGCCGCGCGCGCGCTCGGGGCAAGCCCGGTGCGGCAGGTGGTGCGCCATATCCTGCCCAATGCGCTCGGTCCGGTGATCATCGCCGGCACGATCGACGTGGCCGCCGCCATCATCGCGGAATCCACGCTGTCCTTCCTCGGCCTCGGCTTCCCTCCGGATACGCCAACCTGGGGCCGGCTGCTCTATGATGCCAAGGACTTTCTCGACATCGGCCCGCATTGGGCGCTGTTCCCGGGCGGCGCAATCTTCATCGCTGTGGTCGCCATCAACTTCATCGGTGATGGCCTGCGCGACGCGCTCGATGCGCGGCGGGTGATCTGATGGCGCCGCTGCTCGAGATCAAGGGACTGAAAACCCACTTCTCCACCGACGACGGCATCCTCCAGGCCGTCGACGGTGTCGACATCTCCATCAACCGCGGCGAGACGCTCTGCGTCGTTGGCGAATCCGGCTGCGGCAAGACCGTCACCGCGATGTCGATCCTGAAGCTGATCGCGATGCCGCCGGGCCGCATCGCGGCGGGCGAGATCATCTTCGAGGGCCGCGATCTCGTGCCGCTGACGAGCAGTCAGCTCGACGAGATCCGCGCCAAGGAGATCGGCTTCATTTTCCAGGAGCCGATGACCTCGCTCAATCCAGTGCTGACGATCGGCGAGCAGATCGCCGAAAGCCTGCGCCGCCATGAGAACGTCACCAGGAAACAGGCGCTCGAGCGCACCATCGAGATGCTCAAGCTGGTGCAGATTCCCAACGCCGAAGGCCGCGTTCACAACTATCCGCATCAGTTCTCCGGCGGCATGCGCCAGCGCGTGATGATCGCGATGGCGCTTGCGTGCAAGCCGAAGCTGATCATCGCCGACGAGCCCACCACGGCTCTCGACGTCACCATTCAGGCGCAGATCCTCGACCTGCTCCAGGACATGAAGGAACGCTTCGGCATGGCGGTGATGTTGATCACCCATGCCATGGGCGTCGTCGCCGAGACCGCGCAACGCGTCGTTGTGATGTATGCCGGCAAGGTCGTGGAGGAGGCGCCTGTCGACGACCTCTTCGGCAATCCCGGCCATCCCTATACCCAGGGATTGATCCGCTCGATCCCGCGCATCGATCTCGCCAGCGAGCACAAGCTACGGCTGGAGGCGATCGGCGGCTCGGTGCCGATCCTGATCAATCCGCCGGTCGGCTGCCGCTTCGCTCCGCGCTGCCGCCACGCCATGAGCGTCTGCACCGAGAGGGAGCCGCTGCTGCGCGAGATCGCGCCCGGCCACCGCATGGCCTGTCATCTGGGAGATACGCAGTTGGGAGGCGCAGTATGACCGAGCCTTTGCTCCGCGTCAGCGGCCTGAAGAAATATTTCCCCGTGCATGGCGGGCTGTTGTCGCGCCAGGTCGGCAGCGTTTACGCGGTCGACGGGGTCTCGTTCTCGGTCAATCGCGGCGAGACGCTCGGCCTCGTCGGCGAATCCGGCTGCGGCAAGTCGACGACGGGACGCTGCGTGCTGCGCCTGATCGAGCCGACCGACGGCGAGGTCGTGTTCGACGGCCAGGACGTCGGCCAGCTCGGCGGCACCGATTTGCGCGCGATGCGGCGGAACATGCAGCTCGTGTTCCAGGACCCGTTCGCCTCCCTCAATCCGCGCATGACGGTCGGCGCCATCCTCGGCGAGGCGCTCGTCATCCATAAGCTCGGCTCATCGGCCAAGGAGCGCGAGGATCGCGTCGCGAGCTTGCTGGTGAAGGTCGGTCTCAAGGCCGAGCACATGCGCCGCTATCCGCATGAGTTTTCCGGCGGCCAGCGCCAGCGCATCGTGATCGCGCGCGCGCTCGCGGTCGAGCCGAAGCTGATCGTCTGCGACGAACCGGTGTCCGCGCTCGACGTCTCGATCCAGGCGCAGGTCATCAATTTGCTGGAAGATCTCCAGGCCGAGCTGAACCTCACCTATCTCTTTGTCGCGCATGATTTGTCGGTGGTCGAGCACATCTCCGACCGCGTCGCGGTGATGTATCTTGGCCGTATCGTCGAGCTCGCCAAGGCCAGCGACCTCTACCGCAATCCGCAGCATCCCTACACGAGGGCGCTGTTATCAGCGGTGCCGGTGCCCGATCCCAAGCTCAAGCGCGAGCGCATCCGCCTCAAGGGCGACGTTCCGAGCCCGATGAAGCCGCCGTCGGGCTGCCACTTCCACACCCGTTGTCCTATCGCCCAGCCGCGTTGCGCGGAAAGCGCACCGGAGCTGAAGGAAGGAGCGGGCGGGCACTTTGTGGCGTGCCATCTCGCCTGACGCCGACAAATGCGGAGCGCGCATTCATGCGTGAAGCAGGCCGTGCTCCGAAAGGGCCCGCCTGAAAGCCTCAACCGAGGTGTGGTGATGCGCGAACAGACCCGCCTCTCGCGCGCCGGCGACATTGGCCATGAGATCGTCGACGAACAGGACGCTCTCGGGTTTGACGTCGAGCTCCGACAGACAAAGCCGGAAGCAGCGCGGGTCCGGCTTCGCCGTCTTGAACCGGGCCGAGGCGTAGATTCGCGAGCCGAACAGTGGCGGCAATTCCGGCAGCAGCGCAGCGATATGGTCGGCGACCAGCGTGGTGTTGTTGGTCAGGACGGCAATATCGACGGTTTGACGCAAGCTGCCGGCAATCTCCAGCATCGCACGGTCGGCCTGCATTGAACGGCGTCGCGCCTCGATCTACTCGTCCAATGACAGCGGATAGCCGATGCGGTCACCGAAACCCTGCAAATACTCCGCGGCATCGAGAGTGCCGGAATCGCCGAGCAGCTCGAAGCCGCTGTCCCAGATCGCCTTGTGGACGGATTCGCTCGTGGTCCCCGCAACCTTCGCCAGCGATGCGACACGCTTTGCCCTGTCGTAGTCGCAGAGGACATTGTCCATGTCGAAGAGGACGAGTTTTATTCTACCAGCCACAGCAGCACTCTCGGATTGGCCGAACATCCGGCCGTGATTCAAGCCATACCGCGCTGGAGCGCAGGCGACAATCCGAGGCAACGGTCGATCCGTCACGCGCTCCTGGCGGGCCAGGGAACGACCTGCCCCGACATCACCAGCCGGTCACGGCCGTTGTCCTTGGCGGCGTAGAGCGCGCGATCGGCGGCGACGACCAGCGTGCTGCAGTCCGTCGTGGTTTGAGACGGAAGACTCGTCGCGCCGCCAACGCTTGCGGTCACCAGGCGCGAGGGGGGACTTTGCGCATGCAGAATGGCGAGATCGTGCAGCGCCTTGCGAATTGCTTCGCCGACCTCGGCGCAGCCCTCGGGGCCGGTGTTCGGCAACAGCACGGCGAATTCTTCGCCACCGTAGCGCGCCGCGAGGTCGGCTGGGCGCTTGGTGTGGGCTGATAGCATCCGGCCCAGCGCGCGCAGGCACCCGTCGCCCGCCGGATGTCCGTAATGGTCGTTGAACTTCTTGAAATGGTCGACATCGATCAGCAGGAGCGAGAGCTGGGTGCCGTCGCGCCTTGCGCGCGCCCATTCGTCCACGAGACGCTCGTCGAAGGCGCGCCGGTTGGCGAGGCCGGTGAGGCCGTCGGTCGTTGCAAGCGAGGCGAGCTTGTCCTGAAGATCCTTCTGCTCGGTCATGTCGCGCACCACCGCGACGACGCCGTCGATCTCGCCGCTGTCCGACGCCAGGGTCACGTGCAACGCTGCCTCCGCCCAGATCTCGCCCTTGTCGCGATGACGCTGGCGATAGACGAACCGCGCCTCCTCGGCCTCGCCATTCTTAAGAGCAGCGATGGCCTGCTCGACGCGCTCCATGTCGTCGGCGTGAATGCCCGCCAGTGCCGAGGTGGCCAGCAGCTCGTCGGAGGACCAGCCCGTGATGCGTACGCACGAGGGAGAAACGTAGAGCAGCCGGTTGTCCAGCCCGATCCGGGTCACCATGTCGCTGGATTGCTCGGCCAACAGGCGGAAGTTTGCTTCGTTGACGACGAGAGCCTGGGCCATGCGCTGCCGCTGCACGAGCTGACGGACCAGGTAGAAGCCGATCACGGCGATTAGCAGCACGAGGCCGAGGACGAAGGTCGTGCGCGCGGCGGCAGCGCGCCGCCAGGGCGCCAGCACGTCGTCCCGCGACTTGCTCGCGAGCACCATCAGAGGATAGCGGCTGCTGCGCTGGTAATAGCTCAGCCGCTGCACGCCATCGAGCGGTGATTTGAAATAGTAGACCGCCGCGGCGGGACGGCTTTCCCAATCCTTGAACAACGGCGTGTTGGACAGGTCACGCCCGACGAAGGCGGCAACATCATCGCGGCTGCGTGCCAGCAAAATGCCGCCATTGTTGAGCAGCGATGTCGAGCCGTTTGGACCGATGTCGAACCGTTCGTAGAACTTGACAAAATAGCCGACGTCGATCGTGAGCAGGGCAACGCCGGCGAAGCCGCCGTCGGCATCGTTGATCCGACGGGATGCAGTGATGATCCATTGTCCACCTGACCGGCTCTTGACGGGCGGCCCGATCAGCGTGCCCGTTTCCGGAGAGTCGCGATGGCGCTGGAAATATTCGCGGTCGCTGTTGTTGAGCTTGGAGAAGTCGAGGTGCTCGGTCGTGGCCAGCCACTGCCCGGTCGCGTCATAAACGAAGATCCCGCGGATGCGATCCGATGATTTCCGTGTCGGCAGATAGGCCTGAAGCTTGGTAATCGTGTCCGGACCCGTCCCGTCGATTTCGAGCCGATGGACCAGGCCTACGAGGATCGTATCAACGAGTTCGAACGTGTCGTCCGCGTGCTGGATCAGCGAATGCGCCAGATTGGCGACGTCGATCTCGGCGTTCCTGAGTTCGGCGTTGCGGGTTTCCCATTCGCGCCAGCCGCTCAAGCCGAGGATGGCGAAGCAGGTCAGTATGACGAAACCCGCCGCCCAGAGCGGAAGGCGCGTCTTTCCGAGTTCGCGGCCCGTGGCCATCAGGCTTGCTCCATTCCGGCGCAAACCTCCCACTTTGGCCTTAACGGCCTGTTGCAACATCCGTGCGGATCGTGCGCTTCCGGTCGGAACAGTCCTCGATAATTGACGGGCTATTGTCGAGCTAACCAGGCTGGCCTCGGGCGTCGGTTTCGCCTGGCCTTTCTGCCTCATTCATCCAGCGTGAAGCCGACGCGCAGCGTAACCTGGTAGTGGCGCACGGCACCGTTCTCGATATGGCCGCGCGTTTGCACCACCTCGAACCATTTCATCTCGCGAACGGTCTTGGCGGCACGGCTGACCGCGTTCTTGATCGCGTCCTCGATCGAGGTCTCGGACGATCCGACCAGTTCCAGGATCTTGTAGACGTGATCGTGCTCGGCTGTGGGCATCGCAAGTCTCCCCTCTTGTGCTGTGGCAGTGTGGCGTGTCGCCGACAATCGGCGCCTGTGGAAACGTCTGGCCTCGGCTTTGAACGGGCGCCGGCGCTTCAAGTTCCGTCCCCGAGGGAGACCCGCCGGCCGCTCGCCGCGCGCGGTGCTCCATTTTTTATAAGTGCACGAAAATCCGGATGGCGTGGGCGGGTGGCGCTCCCGAAATTGGCGCGCGGTCGCGGGCCTGCTCTTGCCCGTCCCGATACGAGCGAGCTAACCTCCCTTTCCTCTGGCATCTTCGAAGTGCGGTGATGATCGAGCGTTGGACGAGGGGCGCTCTGGCTGCGATCGGTCTCTGCATTGTGCCTGCGCCGGGCATCGCGCAGGACGATCTCGATGCTGCCCCGGCGAGCATGTCGCTGCAGGTCACGACTGATCCCTCCACCATCGAGTGCCGCCGGCTGGAGACGGTCAATCCGGCCTCGCTGGTCTTCTTGCCGCTGCGCCGGACCTTCAACGAAGATTTTGACGAGCATCCGCTGGCGAACGGACGATGGGTGCCGCACTACGCCGGTGGTGCGGCCTGGCCGGAGGCGCGCTACTGGGGCGGCGACGGCTCCGACTTCAAGCGCAAGACCAGCGCCAATGGCGAGCAACAGATCTATGTCGATCCGCGCTATGCGGGGCGCGCCGCGGCGCCGCTCGGGCTCGATCCGTTCAAGGTCAAGGACGGCGTGCTGTCGATCGTCGCCAGCCGCACGCCGCCGGGGTTGAAGCCGGTGCTGTTCAACAACGAGTACATCTCCGGGATCCTCACGACCCAGGGCACGTTCGCACAGAAGCACGGCTATTTCGAGATCCGCGCCAAGGTGCCGGTCGGGCATGCGGTGTGGCCGGCGTTCTGGATGCTGGCGGATGACGGCGGCTGGCCCCCGGAGGTCGACGTGCTGGAAGGCCGCGGCGAAAAGCCGGGTGATCTCGTGATGACGACGCATTGGCGGATTCCCTCGACCCAGAAGATCCAGTCCTGCGGCTTCGACTTCGCGGTCGGCGACGCTTCGAGCGCATTCCACACTTACGGTGTGCTGTGGGAGGAGGATCGCCTGGTCTATTTCATCGACCGCGGGCCGGTGTCCGACATCAAGGTACCGATCGGATTCGACGATCCCATGTACATGATCGTCAATCTCGCGATCGGATCGAAATTCTTTCTCGGCGTCGGACCTGTCGACGCGGAGTCGCCCTCTACCGTCGCATTCGAGATCGACCGGATTTCCGTCTATCAGATCGATTTGGAGCAGGCCCGGAGATAGCGATGGCAGCTGATTTCTCGCGGCTCGATCTTGCAGAAAATCGCGGGCCTTGGCGCGGTTGGCGCAGCGGCGATGCGCGGGCTCCACGCCGGCTTCATTGGTGTAGTCAGGCCAGTGTGGTGCACCTCATAAGGGCGTCATGGCACCTCATAAGGCTGTCATTCGAGCCCGAAAAGCCCCATGTTTTTCGGTGCGGGTTCGCCTCGCATGTCATCACAATATCTTAAAAAACTTCCGTGGTGGGGTTTGCACCTCATAAGATTGTCTTTTGAAACGCGAAGATCGACCGTAGAATTGCGACCCGTTTAGATGGCCCGTGGTGCGTTAGAAATTTGCCGACGACAGAATGGCCGAATTCGTCAATCACTTCCCCACAGGCTTCCTGGGCCCGTTAAAGGGCATCGACACAAACGGTAGCTCATGGGCGAGTGGATTCCGCCAGAATCGGCGCGTTTGAACGTAAATCGCCTGGTCACGGAGGCTTTTCGGCAATGTAAACGAGTTTCGGGCATCCGCCGCGGGCACAAATCGGCTCGCTTGAGCAGCGCTGGCCTACGGCGTGTGACGGTGCGACCTCTGCCGCCTTTAGCACGTTGCCCCATGAGGTTTGTTGGAAGCGGCCGCACTCGGCGGAGGTCGAGCCGTTGCGACCGCGGCGGCTCCCGGTTTCGCGCCGTCAGGCCGCCAAGTCTTCGGGCTGCTTGAACCTGAGATCGCTTTCGACCAGGGCCTTTAGCTCCCGCAGTTTCGCATCGACCTGTTCGCGGGAAAAGCCGTGGAAGCCGCACCGGCCCGCCGCCGGTTTGAGGCGGATTCCGAGCTTTGCGGCACGTGCCTCGACGCGGTCGACGTCGCAGCCCAGCGTCATGGCGGTCTCCTGCAGGCCAATGAACCTCTGCCGAAACCGAGCGAACGATTTCGCGGTCACCATCGCCTGGCCGTCGGTCTTCGCGGTGTAGAGAAACCGCTTATCGATCAGTTTTCGTACGACCGGGTTGGTCGTGGCGAGCGCGAGGGCGGCAACGGGAACGGGCAAGTCTTCTCGACTGGCCATCAGAACCAGCGCCGATCTGAGTTCTTGCCGGCCCACCAACGCGCCGGCGACCCCTGGCGACCTCGCGAGGTGCGCCACGACTTTCACGTGACCTTCTGCGATCAATCGCAGGAACAGGACGCCGGAAAGGTTGAAGCTTTGCCGTGCGTCGACGGCAGCCATCAGGCCTTCGGGTGGGGCGTCGACCGGCGGCGATTCGCCGAGTATTCGTGCGATGAAAGCATCCAAATCGCTTCGCAGAAAGGCGTATCGCTGTCTCCACTTGCGACCGCCGAACAGAGGAGCGATCATGCCGGACGAGATGAGCCCGTGCACGACTTTGCCTTCGACGCCAAGAATCGCTCTTGAGGATGTGAAATCCACGCTGTTTCGGAGATCTTTCGCGATCGCTCTGACGGCCTCACCGTCGAAGGCGAGGACATGTCCTTCGATGCCGCTAGGCCGTATGAGCCCGAGATTCACGCCGAGACTGCGCATCTGTTCTCTGATGATGCCGCATTCCTTGGCGGCTTTCTCCAGGGTGTAGGTGCCGGGCAGCACCGAAGCCTCTAGCGCGATGCGGCCGTTGAGATGGAAGTTTTCGTGGGCGTGCGCGACGAATGCGTCGAACAGGATCTCCGAGAAGGACCGGCCCCCCTTCGCGTTGAGCCAGTGATAAAGCCAACCGTATGCGGTGGTCAGCGCCGGTTCGGTATCGGGATTCGTCTTTCTGAATTCGGCGAGAAGGCCATCGAGCAGGCTGGCCAGGCCGCCCGTCGACAAAATCGAGAATCCCCGCCCGCGCACCGTGGCCGGATCCAGTCGGAGGGTGCCGGCACTCTGCCATTTTGGCGTCATTCCGCCGATCGCGGCGGCTCCGATCCGTTCCATGGTATCGACGGCGTCGTAGAAGCTCATGCCGTCGAGGAGGGGGCAGGGCGGCGCTTCGACGAGGCCGAAGCGCTTCAGCAGCGCCGCGTCCGCGGCGGCAACGTCCGGATCGGCCGGCTTGCGGGTGACCGGGACGTCACGGCTGCATTCTCCGCAGTAGAAGAGTTCGGAATCCTTCCAAGTGAGTTCGGTGTCGCTTCCGCAGCCGCAGCGATCGACCAGGCACAGATTGTGACGTGGGCAGGTGGCTACGGCGACGAAATCCCACCAGAAACGGTGGTGCCTGCTTTCCTCGAGGCAGGCCGGGCAGATCTTGCGTTTCGTCCGGTCCAACTGGTCTGCCCCGATGGGGACCCCGCGCAGCGACATTGTAACGGTGTTCCGTACTCGGTCGTTTCCGAAGGTACGTTCGGCGCGGGCATCTTTCGCCAGTTCGACCGGCGAGTCGCGCTCGAGGACGTATTGGGGGCACCGGATCGCCTTCGCGAAGGCCGCCATTGCGCTCCGCTTTCCCGAACGCAGATCGGACATGCGCACGCCCAGGCATTCGGCGACGGTCTTGACCGACGAATATCCGTTGAGTTCGACGAGGTGCAGGAGGAGCCCATGTGCGGGCTCCTCCGTCGCGGGTCGGCGCCATTTCGGGACGCCGATCGTGCCGGATGCCATGCTCAGTGCTTTCTTGCGAGAACGTCGTCGTTCGAACGGCTGCGGCGACCGGACGATGAGCCTCCCTTGCTTTGGGAGGTCTCATTGAACTTCTCGAGAAGCTCGGGAATCTCCATCATGAACCAGTTGTCCTTGTCGTCGACGCCGCTGTCGCGATAGGCGGCCTCGAGCACGCGGAGGTTCAGTTTGCTCATGCGCTTTTCGATGGCGAGATCTGTCGCCTGGAATAGGATTTCCATCATCTTTCCGACGTGGCCGTTGCCGGCACGCCAGAGGCGCAGGGCGAAGTGATACTTCGAGATCTCAGACGAAGCGTCGAAGGGCAGGACGATTGCCTGCGCATCGCTGCGGTCGTCGAGCGCCGCGCAGAAGTCGGTGAACGCAGTATCGCCGAAGCGGATATCCTTGCCGCCGTCCGTTCCCTCGCCTCGGATTGCGCCATCGCCCGCCACGAAGTCGTCGAGCGAGCACTTCAGGGGTTTGACTTCCACCTGCTTCTGCCTGAGGCGCAGCAATTGGTCGTTGGCGTTGTCGCCCTCGACGAGGTCGCGCATCCCGGGCAGGCCGACGCACACGACCTGAACGCGACACTTCATGATGATCTTGATGACGTCGGCCGCCTGGTATGAATCGAGACTTCCTTCCGTGAAGTGCTGAACCTCGTCGAAGATCATCATGCCGACCTTCTGCTGGTCGATCTGCTGCTTGATCTGATCGAAGGCTTCGCCGAAGTCGAACCGGCTCTTGAGCTTCACGCCCAGCGTCATGGCGACGCTGCGCAGGAACGAGTTGAACCGAGGGCGCGGCGGGACGACGATGACCACGACGTGGCGCAGCCAGCCGCTGTCGGCGGTCACTTCGTACACGGGGCGGATCGGCGTATCGGGGTGGCGCGGCCTGTGCCATTCCGAATCCGGGCGCTTGGACTTGAATTCCTCCGCCAGTTCGTCGACGAAGGCGGCGACGGCGGTGGATTTGCCGGTGCCGGTGTCGCCGAGGACGAATCCACCGTTCCCTTCGTTCTTGGTTCGCGACTGGCGATGGAGCCGCGCGCAGAAAGTCTTCACTTTCTTCACGTCGGGGGTTTCGATGACTTTGGATCCGAGCCATCGCAACCGGTCCTGATGGCTCATTTTGGCGAAATTCATGTTATTCTTTATTCCTCGTCGATTGGGCGTGAACGCACGGACGCCTTGCCGCCGAAGTTGTCTTCGACGAATTCGTCTTCGGAAGCTGGCGGCTGGCCTATGATCTTGGGCGGGGGCGGCGCCACCACCGCCTTCGCGACCGGCTTGCTCCGCTTCTTCCGCGGCGGCCGCGGAGGGGCGGCCGGTTCCGACGCGGACGCTGGCGCCGGCGTATCCGCCTTGCCCTCGTCGTCATCGCCGTCCACGTCCTCCTCGAGATCGAACTCTTCGAGATCGTCGGTCGCGCGCGGCGGCTGCGTTTGCCGTCCGGCGGCCGGTTGCGTGGCGTCGCGGTAGGGACCGGTCTCCGAGGGGTCGGCCTGCACCTTGGTCTCTCCGACGCGGTGCGGCTTCATCGGCCCGTCGTCCTCGGGATCGTGCACAGGCTGACGCACGGCTTCCCAGGCGCTGAGACCTTGCGACGTGAATTCGAGGTATCGCTTGTAGGCCTTGCTGTTCTGGTAGCCCGCGCGGATTCCTTCGACGAACTCCTTGATATCGGCGATCGCCTTTGCTCTGGCCTGTTCGCGCTCCATGCCGTGGATCTTCTGGTTCTTCTTGCGGTTGAATTCGATGAAGAACCACTGATCCAGCGAATATTCTCGCGCCTCAGTCGGCTCCTTAAGACGGCCGGTCAGCCATTTCTGCTTCTTCTCGTCCCAGACGTAGGCCTTTGACAGGTCGCGAGGATCGATGCGCACCGACACGTCGGCGTCCTGGGGGAGCCGTCCGCGCAGATTGGCGAACGCTTTCGAGTCCCACCGCAGACCGAGATATTTGACGCCGCCTCGCCGCAGGCAGC
Organism: Bradyrhizobium sp. WSM4872; assembly: GCF_055811715.1. Classification (NCBI taxonomy): domain Bacteria; kingdom Pseudomonadati; phylum Pseudomonadota; class Alphaproteobacteria; order Hyphomicrobiales; family Nitrobacteraceae; genus Bradyrhizobium; species Bradyrhizobium sp. WSM4872. The sequence continues at coordinate 50,514 of NZ_JBVVPT010000022.1, forward strand.
GGTTCACCACCACGCCCATGAGCGCTTCGAAGTGCTCTTTCGGCGCGGGCCGTACGGCGTGCTGGGTCGTCGTGCTGCGCGACCAAACTTCGGCGCGAGGAAGCCGCAGGGTCGGGTGGTCGCCCTGATGGTAGACGTCGATCACCCACATCGCGAGAATGAAGTTCAACTGGTCGATCGTGAGGACGGCGAATTGTTCTGACTTGTAGAACTCCCGTTCGTAGAACTTGGAGAACGTCGTGCCGGGAAGGCTGTGGATGAAATCTTCGAGCGTCCCGAACCAGCGCTCGATCTTGCCCTTGAGCCAAGGCTTGCGCTTCTTCGTCTGGAAGGACTTGATGCCCAGGAAGTCGAGCGTCTCGTCCATCGAACGCGATTTGAACTCGCGGCCGTGATCGGTGATCAGGAATTTCGGCAGGCCCTCGCACTTCCATTCGTTCTTGATCCCCTTCGCACCGCGATTCAGGCCTGCCATCAGATCTCCCTTTGGAAAGACCGCGATGCGGAGGGCATCCATGACGCTTACCCAGGAGGGCGGGGCGAAGCTGAGGGAGAATCCGACGATGCATCGGCTGTAGCGGTCGATGATGGCGGTGAGCCACGGGCGCGCGTAGGCCTTTCCGCTGAACGGATCGATGACGAAGACGTCGAGCGGAGTGTGGTCGACTTCCCATTGATGGTTCGCGTACGACCCTTGCGGGCCTAGTTCGACGGCCGAGAAGCGGCGCCTTGCTTCGTCGATCCCCAGTTGGCGGTTGGTGATCGTGAATTGACCGATGCGTCCGACGAGCCTGCTGACGAGGTTCTTGCCGAGAAGGCGTTCCCCGCCGCGATCTCGGGAGATCGCCGGAAGGTCCCGGCCGGCCGCGTTGTTGGTGACCTTGTTGCAGGCGAGCTTCAGCGCGTCGGCGTGGGTCGCCGGTGTGGGGCAAAGGATGGCTTCCTCGATCGCCTTGTCGACCTCTTCGCGCACCCATTCGGGATAGCGGGGACCGCGGTGGCCCTTGAGACAGTGAAGGGGCAGCAGGACACGGATGTCCTGCCCCGATGCGTAGTAGAGGCGGTAGAGGCGTCGGATCGTCCGCGGGCTGGGCGGGTTGGCTTCGGTCGGAGGCGGCGGCTGGTCGCCTTCGATGTCGCTCACGATCCGATTGATGAGCTTGTCGCGGACGGCCTCTTCTATCGTCGGCGGATCGTCATTCTCCTCGTCGAACGGTTCGGGCGCCAGAGGAGGCGCGAGCACGTGATCCGACCGCAGTTCTTCGAACACCTTCGAAATCGCATTCTTGATGTCCTCCTTGCGGCGGCGGAGTTTCTCAGGGAGGGCGTGGACCGCTCGAACGTAGCGCAGTCTACGGAGCGCGACCGTGCGATCGACGAAACTGAACACCTTGAAGTCGGTCGCGCGGGCACGCGCGATATGATCCACGAAGTTCTCGGGGAGGTCGTCGAGAACCAGTCTGAACTCGGTAGCCATGGCGAGCTGCTGCGCGCCCGTCAGCAGACGTTCGTCACCGGTCTTGAAATCCCGGTAGATCCTGCCGTCGCCGATGGCTTCGCCGGCGGTGTGCAGGATGCCGTCGAGCAATACTTTAGTGTCCGGTCTGATGCCGGTTAGAACGCGGCTGGACATTTACGCCTTACCCCTACGCGCGAGGATTGCAGAAAGAAGCGGAGAATCGGTAAACGGGCGGCGAGCCGCCCGTTTACCTGGTCTTAGTCACAAGGGTCGTCCGGTACGGACGAACGTGGTTTCCCAATCCCACTCGCGACGCGGGGAGAGCCGGATGAGGCCCTGCCAAGCGAGATGGATGGCGACGTCGAGGCCGTCGCCTCTTCCGCCGATCGTGCGTTCCAGATCGAGCACGCTTGAGCCGCTCGGCAGCTTGAGGACGCCGTCGATGCCCGCCTGGATGCGGTTCTTCGGAAAGAACCTGGTAACCACCCCGGAAGTCATCGTCGCGTTGTCGAGGCGCGGTTGGACGCGGATCTCGTTCTCCGTGTAGAGAGCGAAACCGTAGCCTTCTCCGATGGCCGCCCGCTCGATGGCCGCCCATTTCGCGCGCGCGTGCGCCGCTTCCTCGGCATCCTCCGGATAGAGGTCGAGCAGCGTCTTCACCTCGACGAGGATCCGACGCCTGTCGTCGCTGAGCGTCAGGGCGAAGTCCGGAATCCAGCTGCAGTGTCTGCCGTCGAAGAAATACTCGACGATCAACGGCTGCGCCTCGATCCCGAGCAGCGTGCGCAGGAACGCATCCGTCACCACCAGGAAGTCCATCTCGATCATGGACTCGAACGGAATGCCCTTCCATCCGCAGCGAGCCATCGGCACCTGCCCTGTATAGTTGTCCCGTGAAGGACGTCTTGGATCGCGAACGGTCATGGCACCCTCCTTCGGTTTGCCGGTGTCTCGATGCCGTGCTCGGCCAGGATGGAAGCGGGGATTCGCCGCAGCCACGATCGGCCGCGCCGGCGACTGCGGTTCGCGCAGCGACGGTTGATCCTGTCCAGCCGCTCGGCCTCGATCTGCACGATGATCGAAGCCACCCGGTAGCCGCCGATGAGCTCGACGACGTCGCCGACCGTGACGGTGGGCACGCCGCCGTCCGGACCTGGCGGAACGACCGCTTCACCGATGAAGGTGCCGGTCTCCCGGTCCGAACAGGTCACTCGGTAGTGAGCGACCGATTTGGCTTCGGGATCGCGCAGGACCAGGACCTCCCAGTCGATCCGGGAGAAGTCGAGGTCGTGGGATGTTGACGTGGTGCACATGGGTGCGCCCCCTTTCCTTCGGAGGCGGAGCTGCCGCGGACCGGGTGTTTCCGACGTCCCGCCGGAAACCGTTCACCGTGCCGCGGACTAGGCTCCGCCGTTCCCGCAAACGAGCCGTTTGCGGGTTTGCCTCGGGATCGACTTCGGGCTATGGACTGCGGTGATGAGACGCGACGCCCACGGCCCTCCATCGGGTTCGTCCGGATGTCGAAGGCAACGCTCCTGGCGGCGGAAGACCGGGCCCAAGAATCCCCGGTCCGTCGACGCGAAGGAGCGTTTCGCTTTTCAGCGACGCCCAAGACCTTCCGGTCGCCGCGCGACGGCGCGGCCCCTACGGAGGATCAATCAGGTTTGATGCACCTCCCCGGGCGTCTCCACATCGCGCGCCGTTGCGCGTGCGAGACATCCGTGGGGCTCGCCGAAGTCCTCCAGAGCGCATGGTCCGCGTGCGAGGCTCTCCGGGCGGATCGCCCGGACAACCTCAACATCGCGTCGTCGGCGTGGCGAGGGCTTCAGTCGTTGTGGGGAGGGTGGCCCGCTCCGGACGCATTGCGCGGTCGGGGAGGCGGGATTACGAAGCTAGGTCAGCTCCGAATGCTGTGACGCGAGGTATCATGGCGAACTCCTCGGAAAGCCGGCGGGGGGACGCCGGAAAGCGATGCGAACTAAAGACGCATCGAGGAGACTTGACCTCATCCGCCGGACAGAACCGGCGGATCCTTTCGAACGGATCAGCCGGCCTATGCCTGGCGTACGAAGCGCATCGCCCTCGGGCGCGCGGAAAGGATCGTCGGTATGACTTTGGTCATGTTCGCCCCATAGCACAGGAGCGATCGCTGTTCCGTTGACGGAATAGCTACACTTCTACGAAATCAGTCTCCATGGTCTACTCGCACGCTTCCTGCGCAGCACGCCATCGATCCTGCCGCCATCATGACTACAATTCCTTCTTGCTCGAGCCGCGAACCGGCGGATGCGCGTCAAAGATCGCGCGTACGGCGTCGCCGCTCAGGTGACGGCGGCGCTGCAGTGCCTTCGCGACCGCGATGACCGCTTCCCGATGCTTGTCCACGATACCGTCGGCGCGCTCCTGCAGTCTTTGCAGGTCGGCCTCGACGACATCCCGCAGCGAGCGGTCGTAACGGACCGCCTCCAAGGCGTCTTTCCGGGAGCCCAGGAAGGCGACGGTCCCGCCCACTCCCCAAGTCAGGTGGAGAGCCGAGATGGTTTCCGTTGCAAGACCGATGTCGGATTCCGCATCGCCACCTCCGCCGATCGACTGGCCCGTCTTGAGCAGCACGCGCTCAGCGGCGCGTCCGCCGAGAAACATGGTAGCTTGGTCCTCGATCGTGCGCCGCGTCGGCAGGTCGTTCGCGTCGGCCTGGACCAACGTGCGATGGGCGCTGCCGGTGCGGGCGCCCACGACGCAATGGCTTACCCTGCCGTACCCGATCGCGAGAGCAGTCACAGCATGGCCCGCCTCATGAACGCAGATGCGCCAGTCGGTTTTCAACGGGATCTTCTCCGCCGTCAGCACAGCGGCTCGGAGGTCGCCCGCTGCGAGCGGCCGACCGGCATGTCGGGCGATGCGACGTGCCTCCCGGACCAGTGCCATGATCTCCGCCCCCGTCGAGCGCTCCATCATGGCGGCGATCTCCGGCAGATGACGATCCGGAAAGTCGCCGGCGACGTGAAAGCGCAGCATGTTTTCGACGCCGGCGGCGTCCGCCCGTTCGAGCCTGACCATCTTCTCCAGGCGACCTGGACGCAGCAGCGCGGGGTCGACGCCATGCGGATTGTTGGTCGCGGCCACCACGATCACGCCGTGGCGCGGTGAACCCGTCGAGGACGATCCCATCGAATTATCCAGCCTGAGAAGCAGGTCTGTGATCAGCGGCAACCAATAGTCCTTGTTGCGCGAGCCCGAATTCGAGGAGTTGAAATCGTCCCGATTCGGGACGGCATCAATCTCGTCTAGGAAGGCGATCGCGCAAGGATTCGCCAGCGCAGCACAGCGGTCGAAAACCGACCTCATCGATCGGATCACATCGTCCAAGTACCCACTTTTTGTGAACCATTCTGCGACGTTCGTGACGACGATGGGCACCCCGCATTCGTGGGCCAAAATGCGCGCGTAGAGCGATTTCCCGCACCCCGGCTCTGACACCAGGCAAATTCCCTTCTGGAGGTCGCTCCACTTGGCTCGCCCCTCGCGGAATGCGGCAATATCCCGCGCAAGTTGTAATCCGAAAATTCTCGCCTCTCCGTACTCCACGGCGTCCTTCAAAGCAGGCAGCCGGTCCTCGACGGTTTCGCCCCGCGACGCCAACGTCGCGGCCTGCAGCCGCTGGACGATCTTCGCGGGACCGGATCCGGGCCGGAAGCAGGCGACCATGTCGTGCAGATCAAGGCCGATGCCGAGCCCGGGCGGGAGGTCCTTCGGCGTCCGCTTGGCGAAGCGCGCGATGGCGGTGGCCAACATGGTCGGCGTGGGCACCCCGACGCGGATCGTGATGTCGACGGCGGAGAGCAGGGCGCGCGGAAGCAGCGTAGCGTCGGCTGAAACGCCGGCCACGCACAACCCGCGCGCCAAATCGCGCGAGACCTCGTCCGACCCGACATCGCTGTTCTGGGTGCGGGCCTTGCCGTCCCGCGCCATCATCAGCCAGCGGCCGCCGAAGTTGACACGGAAATAATCCTTCATCGGCCCGACCCAGGCGGGCGAGGGCACCACGACGATGACCGCGAGAGCCTGATTGTGCTCCAGCTTGCGGTGGACCTCCTTCGAGACCGATGCCTCGAACGCCGCGCCGAGCAGCGCGGTCATTGCGGAATGGCGACCGCGTTTCGCCGGCTTGGGCGGCGAGGCTTCGTCGCCATCACCATCGGCGTCGATCTCAGAATCTTCGACCGGCGGCATCGTGTTGAAGATCATGCGGGTCTTGGCGTCGATAACGTGGCGCGTGAAGACGTCCGTGGGCGTAGCCCTGAGATCGACCAGGCGCTTGGGCTCCATCCGATAGGCTCGAGCCGGCTTCTTAAGCCCGGGCTTCTTTGCGGTGCGGCGGGACGTAGACTTCTTCATGAACGAGACCTCACAATGGAAAGCGGTCCGAGCGGAGCGGACGTCAGATCGATTTCGAGAAGATCGTCGCAGAACAGCGACATCACGGACGGCGTCGGATCGCGGTCCGATTGGATGCTCTCCAACAGGCGGACGAGTTCCATCGGCCCGTCGTCGCGCAGCACCTGTAGGATGCGGATCCGCAGGCCGAGCGGCACGAACCGACGATTGTGCGACCAGACCAGGTCCACGTCGGCCCGACGCGGCTCCGCCTTCAGATCCTCGGCCGTGACGATGAAGGGCGTAAGGCCGAGATCGCGCGTCGCGATCTGGACGAGGCCTTCATCGTCGATGTCGCGGACCCTGCGAGCGGGCACGACGTCGAGAAGGAAGCGACCGTCGTCCCTGTTCAGGACGGCGGCGTCGAGTTCTACCGGTACGGACGCAACATGTGCGGTCGCAACGTGAACGATCGAGCGCACTTCCGGGGCAAGCGACGCCTGGACGAGGCCCGTTCGAAGAGCAGGATGTCGCACCGGGATCGGGGCAGGTGCCTTTGCGGAAACGAAGTGATCGGGGCGGCCCCTGAGGGCTCTGCGGATGCGCATGTCGAAGAACTCGAAACCTGATTGACGGGCAGGGTGGCTTCGGTGCGCTTCTGGTCGTGTGCGTCGGTCATGGCGTCCCTTTCAGATCTCGAGAATGAAGTTCGGGTCGAAGTGCGGATTCTCCCAGCGCGTCTCCTTGGGCGGCCAGGGGCCGTACCCCTTCGAATTGCTGACCACCAAGGTCTCGCCAACCAAGGCCCGGAAGGTTTCGTGGGTGTGGCCGAACACCCATTCGTCCGCGGGGCGCAGCGGGTTCATGTCGCCATCGCCGGGCTGCGGCATCATCAAGGCCGTCAGGTCGCTGCGATAGGCGGCGTCGAGCACCTCGTCGTCGGAGAGCCGCAGCGCCAGGTCGGGTTGCTCATCGGGCGGAAGGGGCAGCGGCGAGTGGTGCGTCACGATCACCAGACGATGTTCCGGCTCCCGCGGCTTGCGCATTTCCGCCTCCAGAAAGGCGCGCGACTGCCGATGGCGAGCCAAAGCGTGCTGAGGCAGAAAGCGCTGCCTGTAGCCGCCGGTCCGGATCTTGCGGAAGTCGTTCATCCTGTCCTTGGCCACCGCCATCGCCCGTTGCTGATCGCCGTAGAGCTCGAAATCGGTCCACATCGTCGAGCCGGCGAACGTCACCTTTCCCTTCCGATCTTCGAAGGTGACGCTCCGGTTCTGGAGAACGTGGACGTTCGTGCCGGCGGCGGCCTGCATGGCCTTCTCGACCGTCCGGGTCTCGTCCGTGCCATAGGCTTCATGGTTGCCCGCGATGTAGATCACGGGCTTATCTGGCACGCGGTCCAGGAGCCAGCGGACGCCGCGTTCCATGCGCGGCACAAGGTCGCCGGCCATCACCAGGACGTCGAACGCTGGCCGCTCCGCTGCGGACGCAAGATCCCAGCCGCGGGTCAGTTCGATATGAATGTCGGACATGATCCAGAGCCGCATGTTTCCTTCTCGCTAATGTCTTCCTCGAGAGGACCGGCCCTCTTGATGATGCGGTCCATCTCGCATAGTGCGCGATGCATCGCGTTTATGGGCCAAGTACCAGTGTGCGCGGGCCAAGAACTTCGCCATAGATATCCAGCCGCAAGAGGTTTTCGCAGGCGAGGGCACAAACGGACGCAACAACATCCGTGAGACGAGTGCGAGTTTCGAGCTCGAGGATCGTCTGGGGCCCGTCTTCAAGAGCGACCGAAATCTTCAACCTGTCCATGAGCGAAACATGACGGCTGGCATGCGACCAAATGGCTCGGACGTTCGAGAAGAGCGGCTCTCGATACAAATCACTCGCGTCGCGCTCGAGAAGCCGAAGCCCATGGCGCGCCAAAACGAAGTTGAGGCGGCCAAGCTCCTCCTCACCGAGCTTCGGTCGGGTACTATGGATGCGCAAAAGATAAGGTCCGTCTTCCCTTCGAAGAACTACCCCGGCCAGCGAAATGGGTGGGCACTCAATTTCAGGGCCGCTCCGATACTCGATCTGGCGAACGGAAGGATCTAGCGAGGCCTGCTCAAGGGCGTGCCGTAGAAGACCTGCCGGCACCGGTATCGCAGCGCGGCATTTGGGGCTTGTAAACAAACTTGGTCGCGCGCGAGGGCAATATTTCGCAATCTGCATAAGCATTATCTTGGAGCTCCTTGCAGGAGGATCGACTTCTTCTGAGGCGGCCCTTAAGGGCGTGTGATCTCAGGCGGTAATCCAGCGGTGTGCCGATGGCCAGAAGGATTGGACACCGTGACGATCCAGTTTTCATGTACGCTTTAGCGTACGAAAAAAATGCGTCGAACCTGTGTCTTGGTCAGGCTCTTTCGAGGGATCAAAAGTTTTGCGAGGCGCAGCGCCACTATCTTTTGGCGCCTCTCCTCTCGCCAGCAAGGAGTTCGGCGGGTTCTACACGCAGTGCCGCGGCGATGCATACAATCGAGTCTAGGGTCGGATTTGCGAGCCCGCGCTCGATCTCGCTAATCAGGGCGCGGCGGACTCTAGCCAGGCCTGACAGTTCGGACTGGGTCAACTTCTTCGCCAGCCTAAAGTCCTTGACCCGGCCGCCAAGCGCGACGCGCATGCGGCTCTGCGCTTTGGCAAAGGATTCAGATTGGACCACGATTTTCTCGTTTGGCCACTTTGGCGTGGCGTGTCCGCGCCCATTGACGACCTGCACACACCATTAGTTACTAAATTCGAAGGATTCAATGCTCGAATCTTGCGAATTGCGCAGGGCGAGTTGCATAGATCGGCGAGCGGACAGGCGGACGTGGTCGTGACGAACGGAATCGTCGCATATGGAATGGTTGCGTCGAAAGCTTCGCCCGACCTTTGCTGGACTTAGACCGGTCGACCGTCACTCCAAAGATACGTCGCTCCGCACCTCGATGCGTGAGCAGCGATTCCGCGCCGTACCCGCGCCGTGCGGTAGGTGGTATCTCTTCTATCCAGACGGGTTGGGTCGGAAAGGTGCCGGGAGGGGACGTGACCGTAACGGCCTCAATTTTATACAATCTGGTGGAATGCCCTCAACGCGTGGCGCTAGACGCTTTTGGGAGCTTCGAACAGAGAGATCAGTTGAGTCCCTTCGTTCGACTGCTATGGGAGCGGGGAACGTTGTTCGAGCGAGAGACAGTGGGGAATATGGACGGTCCTATTCTGGACTTGTCCGAAGTCCCGGACGAGGATCGAGAACGGCTGACCTTTGAGGCGATGATGAAAGGTGAGCCTTTGATCTATGGAGGCTCCATCAGCGCGAGCGATCTCGTCGGAAGGCCAGATTTGCTGCGCGTGGAAATCGGAGGCTACGTTCCTGGCGATATTAAGTCCGGGCGAGCCAAAGAAGGTAGAGGCGACGATCATGAACGTAAACCGAAGCGTTCCTATGCGGTCCAGCTTGCGCTCTATATTCACATCCTCGAGCAGTTGACTTTTTCAGCTGGACGTCGAGCCTTTGTCCTCGACGTGCAAGGCGATGAAGTGGAGTACAATTTTAGTGACGAGCCCGGGAAAAAGCTTTGGGCTGACTACGAAAGCTCACTTGCGCAAGCGCGCAAAGTACTCGCTAAGCAGCTAGTCCCGATTCCGGGCTACTCGAGCAACTGCAAACTTTGTCACTGGCAAACGCTCTGCCTAGCAGAGTTAACCCGAATGGACGATTTGACCCTGATACCGCTTCTTCGGAGGTCGGACCGAGACGCCATGCGCAACCACATTGCTACAAGAAGCGCTTTGGCGGATGCCGATCCGAACAGATTCATATTAGGCAAGAAGACGATTTTTACCGCGATGGGGGCGGACCGGCTGCGGTCGTTGCACGCGCGTGCCGCGCTGCTCAAAGCTCCGCAGCCACAGCCTTATCTGCGAGCACCAGTTCGGCTCGAATTCTTTCCAATCGAATTGTTCTTCGATATCGAGGTCGATCCACTCCGAGGAATTTGCTATTTGCACGGCTTTGTGGAGCGAATAAACGGGGACATTCAAACAGAACGCTTCGTGTCGTTTTTTGCCGAGGACCCTTCTTTAGAGGCGGAGCGAGATGCGTTCGCTGCAGCCCTCGAATACTTTGCCTCTAAGCCAGGTGCTGGAGTCTATTATTATTCCAAGTATGAGCGCACAATCTATCGAAAGCTCCAGCAGAAGTATCCAGAGATCTGCACAGTCGAAGATGTGGAGGATTTGTTCGACCCTCGGCGTGCGGTTGATTTGTATGGAGATGTGGTGCTGAAGTCGATCGAGTGGCCAACCAGGGACTATTCGATCAAGACGCTCGCCAAATTTCTGGGGTTCACTTGGCGAGATACAAATCCGTCTGGAGCCGCCTCTGTGGAATGGTTCGATCGCTGGTGCCGGGAGCGAGATCCGGACATCCGACAGCGTATTCTCGACTACAATGAGGACGACTGCCGGGCAACAAGGGTGCTACTGGATGGGATCAGAGACCTTCCCCAAGCAAAAGTATGATCCCGCGTAGCGGAGGCCGCCTCGACCTCCTCCGATTTCACGCAGCTGGCGGAGAGAGTGGGAATCTCTCCCCCGATGCCCCCAATGCGCGAAAATCCGCAGAAAACAAGGATTCCTAAAAAGCCCGGCCGAGTTTTGTGACCACCGGTGTGTACCACCTGTTCGGCCGATTCGGCCGTCAATCTCGGCCGATTTGGAGGCGAATGCGGACCTAGTGCTGCAAGCCCAAGCCTTCCATGGCCTCCGCCAGCATCCAATCACGGAACGCCATCGCCGGCGCATTGCTCTCTAGCAACGGCGGATGAACGAGGAAGTGCGATAATGGCAGGCGGCAGTTATGGTCGGACAACCGGACCAATTTGCCGTTGAGCAGATCGGCGCGAGTGACCGAGCGGCGCGCGAGCGCAATTCCTTGCCCGTCGATCGCCGCCTCCATCAGCAGATTCGCATCGGCGAAGGAGTTGCCGACGATCTTCCGGTCGATCTGCACTCCGAGCGATTTGAACCAGGTCGACCAGGGGACGTTCGGATCGATTAACAACCGCTCATTCACGAATGCCGACGGGTCTCGCGTGAACTGCCCTCCGTTGTAGCGCGGGCTGCAGACCGGGAAGATCTCCTCGTCCATCAGCCGGATGGCGTGAAGCCCCTTCCAGGTTCCGGTGCCGAGACGTAACGCGATATCGACCTTGTCCGACTTGAAATTGGCGAGTTGCCGATCCGACTTCACGTTGACGTGGATGTGGGGGTAATGCTCGTTGAATCGGGGCAAGCGCGGCAACAGCCAGCGGGCCGCCATCACCGGTAGCAAGCTCACCGTGACTTCGGCATCCATGGGGGAAGATCTCAGCGAAGTGAGTGCCCCGGTTAGTTCGGCTAACGAGCGCGCAACTCGATCATAGAGACGTCGCCCGTCCGGCGTGGGTACCATTCGGTGCCCCATTCGCTCGAAAAGCTTGATCCCGACCCGCTCTTCGATCTGCCGAATCCTTTGGCTTACCGCTCCATGAGTGATGTGAAGTTCTTCAGCCGCTCTGGAATAGCTGCCATGACGAGCGGCGACTTCAAACACGCGCATGGCTTCGAGTGGCGGTAAACGGACCATTTTTAGATTGTTAGTTTTGCTAACAGAGCGTGTCAATTCATATGGTTGGGCCGCGTTCGGCGGCCGTGGTCATGTCGCTCTCTGCAACGAGAGGAAGTGATCGTGAACGGACCCGCGAATATCGCCGATTCAAAGCCGCACACGGCGCGCATGGCGCTGCGCGATGACCGACTTGACGCGCTGCTAGGCCATCCGGTCGCCTTGACGATCCTCCGCTTGGCGGTCCCGAATTCGACCGTGATGCTCGTCCAGGTGCTGATGGGACTTCTCGAGGTTTACTTCATCGCAAAGCTCGGGCTCGACGCTCTCGCCGGAGTGACGCTGGTCTTCCCGCTGCTCGCGCTTACCGTAGCGATCTCCCAGGGTGCGACAGGCGGTGGTATCGTCACTTCGGTGGCGCGGGCGCTAGGACGCGGCGAATTCGCCGAGGCAAGCTCCTACCCTTGGTACGCAATCGGGTTGGCGCTGCCGCTTGGATTGGCAACCACCGCATTCATGTATGGGCTGGGGCCCTTGATCTATCGTGCGATGGGCGGGCATGGCGCTTCGCTACAGATCTCCCTGCAATATTCGACGGTGGTCTTTGGCGGAGCGACGCTGATCTGGACATTCAACTTGCTGATGGCGGCGGTGCGCGGCACCGGAAACTTGCGAGTGCCGGTCATTGTAGTGTGCTCAGGCGCAACGCTGCTGGTGCCGCTATCACCGCTTCTGATTTTCGGCGGCTTCGGCATTCCCGCGCTTGGCCCAATCGGCGGTGGCGTCGCACTGTTGATCAACTACGCTCTCGGAACACTTGCCTACGCAATCTACCTGTGGGGCCATATGGGCTTGTTGCGGCCTTCGCCAACCCCACCGCGCCTGGCGCTCGCGCCTGCCTTGACGATCCTCAAGATCGGCGGCGTCTCTGCCATCATCGCGGCGAGCACCAATGTAACGCTGACGCTTGTGACCGCTTACGTCGGCTCCCATGGTATCGCTGCTTTGGCAGGGTATGGCTCAGCCTCACGTCTAGAGTTCCTGCTTGTGCCGATCTCCTACGGTGTGGGCGGCCCGGTCGGCATGGTTGTCAGCGCCAGCCTTGGCGCCGGACTGATCGAGCGTGCGCGGCGCGCCGCCTGGACGGGCGCGGTTATAGGCGCTGCGGTGACCGCCACAATAGGACTCGTCGGCGCGCTGTTAGCGCGCCAATGGATCGGCCTTTTCAACGACGACCCCGCGACCATCCAGGCGGGCGTGCAGTACCTGCACGATGTCGGCCCCTTCTTTGGGTTCTTCGGTCTCGGCTTTGTGCTGTACTGTGTAGGCCAAGCCACCCGGCGGCTCGCGCCCTCGCTGCTCGGAGCTCTGACCCGCGCGCTGATCGCTGCTGCGGGCGGTTATCTGCTGCTACGCTGGAATGCGAGTCTCGACCTGAACTTTTTCGCAGTCTCTGCTGGGATGATGGCGTTCGGGTTGATACCGCTTTCTAGTCTGATGCAGCGCGTTGGCTTCGAAGCCGATGATATCTCCAGCAAGTGAACCAGATAGTCCGCCGGCAAGAACCGACCGGAGCCGCAATCACACTCGCCCCCGACACTCTTGGCTCCCTCATACCTTCGACTGCATTTTTCCCGGAAGCTTAACATGCCTGAATCCCCAGCCGGCAAAACCGGGCTACGCTACCCCTTTCCCTCTGGGGCGCCTCATGTTTGATACGGAGACAACCGCGCTTTTGCGCGCGGTCCTGGACGACGTCTGCGAAAGCGTTTCGCACCGCGAGATTGGAGCACGGACTCACGTCGCTTCGAAAATCCTGGAGGCCGCCACCAGAGGCGAGGTTTCGCCCGATGGGCTAAGGCGGGTCGGCCACGACGCGCTGTCCCGTGCACCCACGATGTGGCGCTGATTGATCCGGAGGGGGCGTGAATTTCCAGGTGACGGTCCTCAAGATCCTGGTGAGCTATCCGGACGGCTTCGCCGTGATGGAGGACCTCAAGCGCGACATGGCGATCCTGGCGACCAGCGGTCGCGACTGGGCGGACCGGACCAAGCGCCTGGCCGCGCGGGTGCCCGATCTCGACATCTTTTCGCACCGGCTGGTCGAACGGATCGGTGGCGGGTGGAAGATCACGGCAAAAGGACGGGCAGTGCTCGAGTTCATGGAAGCCCGCCCCGCTGCGACCGAACCGATCCAGGCGCCTTTGGTCGAGCAGGCTCCGGCGCCGATAGTCGCTGCGACGCAGGTTGCTCCGCTGCGGCAACCCGCTGACCGTGCCAAGCGGCGCCGCGAACGTCGCGAACGGCGGCGCGAGGCGCGCGAACGAGCGAGGGCGAGCGCCTCCTGAAGTGTCCTACAGCGCCGGCAACGCGCGAAAAGAGGAGGACGGGACCCGAACCCGCGCGGTATCGCCAGCCGCTACCGCTCCGGCGGCCCTGACCACGCCCAGCACCCCGCATTTGAATGGAGGGCCCGTTTCCGCCGACGAGAGCAACTGTCGTTTCAAACCGGAAGCGTTTAGCTCCGCGCTGCAATATCGGCGGAGAGCGGCTCCTTCCGCCGGCCTTGTGCTGAGGGGACGCTTCCTTGCTTCCTTGCTTCCTTGCTTCCTTGCTTCCTTGCTTCCTTGCTTCCTTGCTTCCTTGCTTCCTTGCCGCCTTGCCACCTTGCACCGCATCTTAAAAAAGGTGCGGCCTTAGCAGAAACAATCCGTCGCTCGCTCGGTTGAGGAGAATTGCCACGAGGATATGACATGCGTAAGTCAGCTTCAGCGACCGTTCTGTTCCTCTCCTCTTTCCTAGTCTCCGGCTTCGCCCTTGCTCAACAACCCGAGACTGCACCCGGCTCGAACGAGACCCAGACGACTCCTGTTCAGCCGGACCGTACGCCGCAGCAGTCCGATCAGGCGCGCGAGAGGGAGCGTAAGGCCGCTGAAGATACCCGCGTTAAGCGTGACTGGACAACACAGCGCGATGAGGATCGCACGGGTATGGACCGCATGCGTCAGCAGCATATGGGACGTATGATGGAAGATATGGACCATCGCACCACGGGCGGCAATTGGCGGACGCAGCGCGATGATGAAGATATGGACCGTCGCTCGCGATTCCGCGATGAGGATCGGCCGCGTCGCCGCGTCAAAATCTGCTTTGAATACGAAAACGGCGACGAATTTTGTCGTTACCGCGAGTGAGTTGAACGGACGCGCTGTTCTCACGTAGCGGTCGCCGCTCCGGTGTCGGGTTGCGTCCTGGTCAGTTGCGAGGTCCATTGAGGATGTTACGCATCCCGTTCTCACCCCAGCCTTGGCTCCGCTGGAGTGGCCGTGCCTCGCGGCTCTAAGGGGGTCAATGTAGATGCTTCCATGAGAACCGCTGATCTCGCAGCTCCCTTCGTGATCAGTTGTGGAACGCGCATCCAATTCGAGCCGAGCTCGACAGCTCCTTCTCCGAGCGCCGGATCGTCGCCTGCGTGCCGATTGGAGCACTAGACTACCGCGATCGCGGTCATCTGCTCGGCCTTGAACCGGCAGCCGATCGGTCATCCTGCGAATGCTGCCTTCTCGGCCCCCGAGGTAGTTCCCGCGCCCCTCTGTAAGGGACTTCTCGCGATGCGTGAGGTTCTGGAGCAGTGTGTGCCTACATTGTATCTTTGGGGCCTCTGTGACGTCGCGGTAGGGCCATGGGGTTCATGCGTCACACCAGGTCACCAACAACAAGGCCGCGACTGAGCCAGAGTTATTTCACCTCGCGCCGGTGAGCTTGGCCATCCTCGATGCGGATCGAGACATGTTTGTTGCGACCACCTCCTGGCAGAGATGTGCGGAACGCCAGTGTTTGGCATCGAATGTCCGGCTTGGGTCAAGGCGGCTGTCGGCCCCTGAGTGGGACGACTTCCACTCTACCTATCGCTCCAGGCCTACCGCTGCGGTTTGCCAGCGGCGATGGGCAACACGCGACGCCACCGACGCGACGCAACGCCGCCGCTACCGAAGCGGGCGGGACCGGCTGAACAAGAAACGGCTGGGAGTGAACTTTCGGGCTACTGCGAGCGCGCTGCCCTCGCACGTTTCGAGCGCGATCTTCTGGGCCAGCATGACGTCTCCAATCGGAAGGTCGCCAACGGGCAGGAAACACAAGCCGATCCTTGGACGGCCGTTTTCGCCGACCTCGCAGACATTCGCAGCCGCTCCCGCATAGATTCTGTAGCGGTTGCCCGTGTCGCCACCGATTACCTCGAAATAACCCTTCTCCGCGAATTGCCGCCGTTGGACAGGCGAGAGGTAATGCCGCAGCAGCAGCAGCGCGCGTCCTTCCGGAGTGCTCTCGGCGCCGTGTCTAATGAACAGCGCCTTTGCAGCCCTCATCCGTGAGCGTTCATCCGGCCGCGACGGCCTGAACAGCCACACGGCTCAGCAATTCAGCCGCCGACCAGCCGGGGGAAGAAAAGAGTTTCTTCCGCCGTGGGGTCGAACGATCGGATCTGCGACACCTGACCTGAGCCGGTCCGGACCGCAGCGGTGAAGCCGACGTTCGTCAGCTCGCGGAACCGCTGCTCCGCATTGGCTAATTCTCGTGCATCGTCCGAGTCGAAGAAGTGACGGCTGTCGCCGGTACTGTCCATCACGGTCTGGATCGGCATGCGGATCCCTCCTTGTTGATCATGACAGAATATTGTTGAAGCTCCGCAGTTCCTCGATCGCACCAAAGCTACTAGCTTTCGCGCCTCGCAACCTAGGCTTCGGTATGGTTGTACGCAGATGGCCCGCAAGCCGGGGCGCAGCTTTTTGGACTTCGGCGAACAGCATCAGCCCGCCACAGCGTCACCGGATATGGCCATTGGTCGAAAGTTGGTCCGCATCCTTCAAGGTGATCGAGATGGCAAAGCCGAATGCCGCAACCAGTTCGGTGGCTCGCGACGTAGTAGCGGAGCAGGGCTGGGGGCGTGGACGGTATCCAGCAGCTTGCGCGAAGTTCGGCGGAGCTTCAGCGTTTCTGACTCAACAGGTTCCGGGCTCTTGTGCGAGGATTTGGAACTTGGCGGCCTAAGAGGCCGTCGTCGCACCGGGCCTCGGCAGTGAAAGAAGAGCAATCTGTGAATTAGCTCATTTAAGGTTGAAGGAAGCCGTGTCTTAACACTCAGGCGAGTCCGAGGATTGCACCAGGAGACGGGCAATGCCAATCACTACGGAAACGACCTCGTTCACCAAAGACATTCAAGGCCGCTATCTCTGCAACAATCTCGCGGAAGTTGATGCCTGGAAATCCGCAGGCGGGCGTCCGTTCGATTTCATCCTCGTGGGAGGCGGGACGTTCGGTTCTGCGATGGCTGAGCATTTGTGGTTCCGCCAGAAACAAACGGGTGGCGGATTGAGGA
Organism: Bradyrhizobium sp. WSM4872; assembly: GCF_055811715.1. Lineage (NCBI taxonomy): Bacteria > Pseudomonadati > Pseudomonadota > Alphaproteobacteria > Hyphomicrobiales > Nitrobacteraceae > Bradyrhizobium > Bradyrhizobium sp. WSM4872. The sequence goes on from NZ_JBVVPT010000022.1 coordinate 67,356, forward strand.
CGCTGGTCGTCGATGCCGGGATGTTCACCGTCCCTGAGCATGTTCAGAACACGGGGATCCAAGGGTTTGCCGATCCGGCTAATCCGTTCCTTTTGAACGAAAGCCTGCCGCAGCCGGAGCCCCCACGCAACGAGGTCTGGGGAATTCCATGGAAGTCGACTATTCCCTTCAAAGGACTAGCGTACACGCTCGGGGGCAGATCGCTCTATTGGGGCGGTTGGTCGCCTCGTCTGCTGGACGAGGAGATGTTGGGTTGGCCCGCAAACACCGTAGTCGATCTGAACAGCCGCTATTTCGATGAGAGTTCTCGCCAGATCGGTGTCGACGAGGCGAACGACTTCATTTTCGGCGAATTGCAGAATGCGCTGCGTCGCCGGCTCTTCGACAGTTTGTCGAGCGTGCCCGGAGCGTTCGCGCTCGACGCGCTCCCGCCATCTCCGCTGCTGAAGTCGGGCGCCGACCCCGCACAGTTGCTTGGCCTGTCGTCGAGCGGCGGACTTTCGCAAAACGACCTCCTAAACCTGCTGAAGCTGGAAGCGCCGCTGGCTGTGCAGGCGCGCCCGCCACACGCGGGGTTCTTCCCGCTGAACAAGTTCAGCGTCGTTCCGCTGCTGATGAAGGCGGCTCGGACTGCGGCGAGCGACTCCAACGGCAATGATTCGGTCAAGGAATTCATGGTGCTGCCCGACACGCATGTGCTGACGCTGCGCAGCGTCCCCACCGCGGCAGGGACCTGGCGCATCTCAGGCATCGACACTAGTCGAGGTCCGATAGATCTGGCACCCGGTGGTGCCGTTGTCATCGCGCTCGGCACGATCGAGAACGCGCGGCTGGCTCTCGCATCGTTCGATGCCACCGGACTTCCGACCCTGTCGCTCATCGGCAAGAATCTGATTGCGCACCTTCGCTCGAACCTTGTCATCCGCGTGCCGCGGTCGGCGATTTCCGGGCTTTCGCCGGCGGTGAACGAGCTGCAGACTGCGGCCCTGTTCGTGAAGGGACGGGCAACGCGCCCGAATGGTGATCTGATCGGCCACTTCCACCTTCAGATCTCCGCGAGCGGCGGCGGCAACACCAGCGGCGCCGAGGACGAGCTCTACCGCAAGGTGCCCGACGTCGACTTTTTCGATCAGCTGAAGACCTCGACCGACACGCATGTCGCAATTGCAATCAGAGGGCTCGGAGAGATGGAGCCCGCCGATCCGGCCAATCCCGCCGCTCATCCAGGCCGCGTCGATCTGAGCTCGCGGACAGACGAATACGGCGTTCGTCGTGCATCGGTTGCGCTGACACCGACGCAGCGCGATCAGGATCTCTGGGCCGTCATGGATGCGGCGATGCAAAAGGTCGCCGCCGTCTTGGCCAACGGTCAGCCCATGCAGGTGCTCCAGAGCAACCAGGACGGGCTCGGGACGACCCATCATGAAGCCGGGACACTTTGGATGGGCACCGATCCGACCACGAGCGTCACGGACGGCAACGGACGCTTCCATCACACCGAGAACCTGTATGCGGCCGGCCCGGCGCTCTTCCCGAGCATCGGTTCGCCCAACCCGATGCTGACCGGGATAGCGCTCTCGCGCCGCACCGGCGACCTGATCATGACGCCTCCTGCCTTCGCGGCCGAGGCGGGTTTCGAGACGCTGTTCGATGGCACCTCTCTCGGGGACTGGACAATGTCGATGATCAGCAACCAGCCCGGCCGGGACGACCCTGGCTCGTTCCGGGTCCGGCGCGGGGTTCTCGAGGCACGAACGGGGACCGATCTGGGGCTGCTCTGGCTGAAGCGCCGGACGCCGCCTCGCTATGTTTTGCGGCTGCAATGGATGATGACGGCGCCGGACGACAATTCGGGCGTCTTCATCGGCTTCCCGGACCCCCGGAACGAGGGCTACGACAACACGGCCTATGTCGGCGTCAACTTCGGCTTCGAGATTCAGATCGACGAACTGGCCCGGCCGGACAATGCGCCCATCCACAGGACGGGTGCGGTCTACTCCTTCAAGGGGCCGACCGACGGTCCGCTGACGGTCCATCCGGTGGGAGAATGGAACAGCTATGAGATCACCGTCGATGGTGCCGACATCACCGTCGCGCTGAACGAGCAGACGGTGAACATTTTCCATTTCGCGGGCGATCCGCAGTCCCCGCGCCGCGGGCTGCCGTCCACCGCTCAGGACCCGCGCTTCATCGGCCTGCAAACTCATACGGGTCGCGTGCTCTTTCGCAACATTCAGTGGAAGTCGTTGGAGGGTCTCGTGGCATGAACCTGATGCCACTCGGATCCTTGGGCGCCGTGGAAAGCAACGGCGCGGTGACGTTCGGACTCTGGATGCCCTGGGTGTCGGCGGCCGACGGCAACGTCGTCACCGTGAAGATCATCCATGAGGCGGACCAGTTCCTGCAGGAGATGCCGGCCCGGGAGTTTCGGCTGGCGCACAGCGTTCGTGCTCCATATGGCGACTTCTGGTCGGTCACGGTCCCCGTCGCCGGGACGCCGCCCGCGGTGCCGGGCTCGGCCTGGGGCAGTCCGGGTCGCTATGTCTATCGCTACACCATCACCAACCCGAACGTCGGAACGCTCGACTGGATCGTCGACCCATTTGCGCGCGAGTTCGGTGTCGGCAGGCAATCCGCCTTCACTCTGGGCTACCAGCCCTACCTCTGGAGTGCCGGCGAGGCGCAATGGCGAACGCCCGCGCTGGCAGACCTGATCCTGTATGAGGTGAACATCGCGGAGTTTGGCAACGACCTCGACCGCGCTCGCGGGCTGGTCGCCTACCTCGCCGACCTCGGGATCAACGTCATCGAGATCATGCCGCTGTCCAACGTCGGCAACTCGGTCGATTGGGGCTATCTGCCGATCGGCTATTTCGGCGTCGACGAGCGTTTCGGCAAGCGGTCGGATTTCCAGCAGCTAGTCGACATCTGCCACCAGCACGGGATCGCGGTGATCGTGGACGTCGTCTATGGCCATACGGGCGTGGATTTCCCGTACTACGACGCCTACACGCGGCTGCGGTACCGCGATAATCCGTTCATGGGGCCGTTTGCCAAGGACTACTTCAGCAACTTCGGCAAGAGCACGGATTTCAATCGGGCGATCACGCGGGACTTCTTTTACACGGCAAATCACCATTGGTTGGAGGTCTATCACGTCGACGGCTTCCGTTACGACTGCGTCCCGAACTATTGGGACGGGCCGATGGGCGTGGGCTATGCGAGCCTGGTCTATGAGACGCACCAGCTGACCAAGGCGAACATCGCGGCAGGTCGCCCGTACTGGAGCCGCTTCGACGGAGCGGCCGGCAGGCCGCTGACTCTCGTGCAGATGGCCGAACAGCTCGAAGCTCCGGAGGACGTGCTGCGCTCGACCTATTCCAACTGCACGTGGCAGAACGGCACCTATGGCGCGGCACGCGCGGTAGCCCAGGGGGATCGCGGCCGGCTCGCCGACCTCGGCCTGCAGCTTGGCCTCTTCGGCTACCCCGACCGGGAGACCGTCAACGGCGACGACATCCCCAAGACCGCGCTCCAGTACATCGAGAATCACGATCACGAGCGCTTTCTGTGCAATTTCGGCACCTCCAACCCCGACGAAGCCGGCAATCCGCTGTTCGCCGAGGGAGACCGGGCACGCTGGTACATGCTGCAGCCCTATTTGATCGGCCTGCTGATGAGCAAAGGAATTCCGATGCTTTGGCAAGGCGAGGAATTCGCCGAAAACTACTTTCTGCCCGATTTCGGAATGGGCCGCGTCTCGCTGCTGCGGCCCATGCGTTGGGATTTCTTCTACGATGATTCAGGACGGCCCACCCTAAGCCTGGTGCGTAAGCTGCTGCGGATCCGGCGGCACCGCGACCACATTCGTCAGGGCACGTATTTCTTCTTCAATGACTGGGACCGATATCAGCAGTTCGGAGTGCTTCTTTTCGCCCGCTACGACCGTGGTCGCTACACCTTGATCGCCGTGAATTTTGGAGAGACTGACCGGACCGTCCCGTTCTGGTTTCCGATGGCCGGGGATTACGTCGAAGAGCTGCATGGCGGCGCTCTCGACCTGAGGAACGTGCCTTCGCTTCAGCAAGTAGATCTAAATATCCCGCCGCATTATGGACGGATCTGGACGCTGACGTAGGCGCGGGGACTATCCTGAAGACATCGCCAACACACCGCTCGATCAAGAGCCCTCCCGAGGTTTGTCGAGGATCTGGACAACACGAAGATCTGTCAATTTCCAAAAAACGATCCTCTTGCCAAGTGGGGGAGGCTTTCTCCATTCCACAATCCAACAAGTTGTGGGTCGGACTCGAAACGGCCGAAGAAGGGATTTGGTTCGGTGCCTTCCGCATGCTGCCCGGTCTCAGCCGTCCAGCACAACGGAAGGAGGCGCGTTTCCAAGCCACGCCTGATTCCGGGGCCGCGCGCTACACGGCCCCACCTCGACCGACTTGCACTGAAACCGGAATCCACGGATAGCCCCACATCAAAAGAGTTGACGAGGTCAGCTTGTCGTCATACTGGTCTGACCAAGATCAGACCAGCGAGATCGGGATGGAGCTTAAGCGCGCGGTCGAAGCCGAAAAAGGGTTTGAGAAGGTGTTTGCCTTCCTGCGCGAACGCCTGCTCGCGGGCTCGCTCAGGCCCGGCGACCGCCTGGTTTCGGAACGCGAGCTCGCCACCCTGCTAGGCGTTAGCCGGCCGATCGTTCGCGAGGCGCTGCGTGCCCTGACGGTGCTCGGCATCGTCGAGATCCGCGACCGCATCGGTACTGTGGTGACCCGGCCGGACGTCTCGGTGCTGAACGACTTCTTCACCTTCGCCCTCGCCCACCAGGCGGACATGCTTGACGACGTCATGCAGGCTCGCGTCGCGATCGAATGCCAGGCGATCCGCCTGGCCTGCGAGCGCGCCAACATTGCCGATTTCGAACGGCTGCAGCGTGCACTGGCGAAAATCGGGGACACCATCGACGAGGCCGATGCCGGCGGCATGGCCGACTTCGAATTCCATCGCGCAATTGTCGTAGCCTCGCATTCAGAGACGTTGACCGTCCTGCACGGGTCGCTGGCGGGTCTGCTGACGCATTCGCATCGCAGCCGCCGCAAGCTGGTGCAGGCCTTCCCGTCGATGAAGACGTACCTCATCGACGACCACCGGCGCATCTTCGACGCGATCATCGCGCGCGACCCTGAGCGAGCGGATGCGACACTGCGCAAGCATTTTGCCATCGGCGACGAGTACCGCAGGCGGGCCGTCGTCGGCGACATCGACAAGACCAGCGCTTTACGCTGATCGCGGACTAACGAAGAAACGGACGAATAACATGGGACGGAACGACAAGGGCAGCGTCGGCTTCATCGGCGTCGGCACGATGGGCCTGGAGATGGTGCGCAACCTTCTGAAGGCGGGGCACGCGGTGCACGCGTTCGATCTCAACGAGGCCGCCGTAGCCGATATCGTCAAGGAAGGCGCGATCCGGGCCAAGAACCCGGCCGATGCGGCGCAAGGTGCCGACATCGTCGTCACCATGCTGCCCGACACGCCCCATGTCGAGGCGACCGTTTACGGCGAGCATGGGCTGCTGAAGTCGCCGCCGCCCGGCAAGCTGATCGTCGACATGAGCACGATCTCGCCGGTCGCTGTCCGCCGCATCCACGCCGACCTGCAAAAAATTGGCGTCAGCTTCATCGACGCGCCGGTCTCGGGTGGGCCGTTGGGTGCCAAGAACGCCGCACTCTCGATCATGGCCGGTGGCGATGCGAAAGCCTTCGCGAAGGCCGAGCCGTTCTTCCGCGCGATGGGCACCACCATCACGCATGTCGGTGCGTCCGGCGCCGGGCAGACCGTCAAACTCTGCAATCAGCTGATCTGCGGCATCAACATCCAGGCCATCTGCGAGGCCCTCGCGCTCGGGCGCGCTTCGGGCCTCGATCTCAATTTGCTGCGCCGGGTGCTGCTCGGAGGCTCCGCCGCCTCCTGGATGCTCGACAAGCTCGGCCCCGCGATGATCGCCGGTGACGTCTCCGCCGGCTTCCGGATCGATCTCCAACTCAAGGACCTCCGCCTGGTACAGGAGCACGCGCAGGCACTGAGCGTGCCGCTGCCGGGCACGGCGCTCGTCACCAGCCAATATGTGGACGCGCGCGCGCATGGCGAAGGCAACAACGGCAACCAGGCGCTATTTCGCGTCTATGACCGCATGACCAACCAGACCACCGGCTGAACCTGACACAATGAGCGTGCAACTCGACTTCCCCGCAGTGCTGGAGCGTTGGCCGAGCTTTCTCGCCGGCGCCGCGCTGACGCTGGAGTTGGCGGTTTTCGCGACCATGCTCGGCGCCCTGTTCGGCACGCTTGCAGCCGTCGGCCGCGGCTCGCACAGCGCGCTGATCGCCGGCGCCTGCAAGGTCTACGTCGAATCGATCCGCAACACGCCCCTGCTGGTGCAGATCTTCCTGGTCTATTTCGGCCTCGCCAGCCTGGGACTGAAACTCTCGGCCTTCACCGTGGCGGTAGCCGCGTTGACCATCAATGTCGGCGCCTATACCGCCGAGATCATGCGCGCCGGGTTCGAGGCCATTCCACGCGGACAAATCGAGGCCGCCGAAGGGCTGGCGCTGTCACGCCTCCAGATCTACTGGCACATCATCCTGCTGCCGGCGATTGAGAAGGTCTATCCGGCGCTGACCAGCCAGTTCGTGCTGTTGATGCTGGCCTCCTCGGTCTGCTCGCAAATCTCGGCCGAAGAGCTCACCGCCGTCGCCAACTACATCCAGTCGGACACCTATCGCGCGTTCGAGACCTACATCATCGTCGCCGGGCTCTACATCATACTGTCGCTGGTGATGCGCGCGGGCTTCTGGGGCCTCGGCCTCGTGCTGTTCCCGCGCCGTCGCCGGCTCGGCACACCGTTGTGAGATGACCATGGGCGGACATCTCAACATCAACCATTTGATGTTCCTCGGCCAGGGCGCGCTGTGGACCATTGGTCTCTCCGTGATCGCGCTGATCGGCGGCGGCATCGTCGGCTTCGTGATTGCACTGGCACGCACCTCACCGCTCAAATCGGTGCGGATCGCCAGCGGCGTCTATGTCCAGCTCATCCAAGGCACACCGCTGCTGGTCATCCTTTTCCTGGGCTATTTCGGCCTCGCCGCAATCGGCCTCAAGGTCTCCTCGCTCACGGCCGCCGGCGCCTCGCTGACACTCTATGTCGCCGCTTATCTCGGCGAGATCTGGCGTGGCTGCATCCAGTCCGTGCCGAAGCCGCAATGGGAGGCTGCTGAAGGCCTGGCACTGAGCCGGACCCAGCGCATGATGAAGGTGATCCTGCCGCAGGCGATCCGCATCGCGACGCCGCCTACCGTCGGCTTCATGGTGCAGATCATCAAGAACACCTCGCTCGCTTCCGTCGTCGGCTTCGTCGAGTTGATGCGCTCGGGTCAGATCGTCAACAACTCGCTTTTCGAGCCGTTCGTCATCTACGCCATCATCGCCGTCGCCTATTTCACCATGTGCTATCCCCTGTCGTTGTTCAGCCAGAAGCTGGAACGTCGCATGGGGCGTGGCAAGTTTCACCTTGCACCGGCCTGAAGATGCAGCAGAACGCCTCCTCCTCCGAACCGATTGTGTCGCTCCGCGACGTGCAGAAGAGCTTTGGCCCACTGCGGGTGCTCGATGGTGTCAGTTTTGCCGTCGAGCGCGGCGAGGTGCTGGCGCTGATCGGCCGCTCCGGCTCCGGCAAAAGCACGGCGCTGCGCTGCATCGACCGCTTCGAGAAGGTCGACGGCGGCGAGATCGTCGTCTGCGGACATCGGGTTGACCGTCCCGACGTCGACCTGCGCGCGCTGCGCCAGGACGTCGGCATCGTGTTCCAGAGCTACAATTTGTTTCCGCATCTCACGATCGAGCAGAACATCACGCTGGCGCCGTGTGCCGTGAAGGGCATCACAGCGTCGCAGGCCAAAGACCTTGCGCGAAAAGTGCTGGCGCAGGTCGGGCTCGAGGAGAAGCTTCACGCCTACCCGGAGCAGCTTTCCGGCGGCCAGCAGCAGCGCGCCGCAATCGCCCGCTCGCTCGCCATGCAGCCGAAAGTGATGCTGTTCGACGAGGTCACGTCCGCGCTCGATCCGGAGCTCACCGGCGAAGTGCTCAAGGTGATCGAGCAGCTGGCGGCCGATGGCATGACCATGGTGATGGTCACCCACGAGATGGGCTTTGCCAAAGGCATCGCCGACCGGATCGTCTTCATGCATCGCGGCAAGGTACACGAAACCGGACCTGCCTCGATCCTGACGTCGCCGACGACACCCGAACTCACGCAATTCGTGGGCACGGGAAACTTAAAATCATAATAGGGAGGAACTAGGAATGACCAACAAGACATTACTGGGAGCTGCCGCCGCGCTGTGTGGCCTCGCCATGATGGCGGCGACGCCGGCATCGGCCGACTTGCTCGACGATATCACGCAGGCCAAGAAGATCCGCATCTCGACCGACCTCGCCATCCCGCCTTCGGGTATGATGGACTCGAGCATGAAGCCGACCGGCTCCGACGTCGAAGTCGCGCAGCTGCTCGCCAAGGACTGGGGACTCGAGCTCGAGTTCATCCAGACCACCGGGGCAACCCGTATCCCGAACGTCCTCACCGGCAAGGCCGACATCATCATCTCGACACTGTCTGTGACGCCCGATCGCGCCAAGGTCATCGATTTCACCAAGCGTTATGCGACGCTGCAATCCGACGTCGGCTGCCTGAAATCATCGACGGTCAAGGACTGGCCTGACCTCAAGGACAAGTCGATCGGCGTCTCGCGCGGCACCACGCAGGACACGACGCTGTCCAACATGAAGGACAAGGACCTCAAGATCTCCCGTTACGATGACGACGCCACCATGGTCACGGCGGCTGTGTCCGGTCAGGTCGACTGCGTCGCCTCGTCCGCGACGATCATCAACCAGATCGGCGTGAAGAACCCCTCGCGCGTGTTCGAGTCTCGGATTCCGCTGGCGATGTTCGACCTCGCCATCGGACTGAAGAAGGGTGAGCCGCGCCTGATGGACAAGCTCAACGCCTGGATCACCGAGAACGTCAAGAACGGCAAGCTCAATGCGATCTACAAAAAATTCCACGGTGTCGAGCTGCCGCCGGATATGCGCAGTTAAGACCGGAAACAATCGTGGGGGGCCCCCCCCGCGGCCCCCCCCCCCCCCAAAAAACCCCCCCCCCCCCGCGGCCGGCGCCCCCCGCGGCCCCCCCCCCCCCCGGCCGCGCCCCCCCCCCCCCCGCCGCCCCCCCCCCCCCCCCCGCCCCCCCCCCCCGCCCCGGCGCGCCACGGCCGCGCCGGGGGCGGGAGTCCAGCAGGTTCATCGTGAGC
>NZ_JBVVPT010000022.1:76745-121308 GCF_055811715.1 Bradyrhizobium sp. WSM4872
CCCCCCCCCCCACCCCCCACCCACCCCCCCCCGCCCGCCCCCCCCCCCCCCCCCCCCCCCCACCCCCCCCCCCCCCCCCCCCCCCCCCCCCCCCCCCCCCCCCACGACCCATGCAAAATCAAGAAGGGCATCACATGCGTCTCGTCATCGGATCCGACCACGCCGGCTGGCCGCTCAAGCAGACCGTCATCGACCACATCCGCAACCTCGGCCATCACGTCCTCGACGTGGGTTCCTATGACGACAAGCCGGTGGATTTCCCCGACATCGCGCGCGCCGTGGCGCAGAAGGTGACATCGGGCGAAGCCGCGCGCGGCATCATGGTCTGTGGCACCGGCGTCGGCGCCTCGATCGCCGCCAACAAGATGAAGGGCATCCGCGCCGCGGTCTGCCACGACATCCATTCAGCCCATCAGAGCGTTGAGCATGACGACGTCAACGTGATGTGCATCGGTGCGCAGATCGTCGGCGCGTGGCTTGCCGTCGATCTCGTCTCGTCCTATCTCTCGGCCGAATTCTCCACCGACGAGGATTTCCGCCGCCGCGTCGAGAAACTGCGAGTCATGGACGAGCAAGGGTGACGGCTTCTCCGCCATGATCCTAGTGTTCGGATCGCTTAACATCGATCTGGTCGCCCATGTCCCGGTCATTCCGGGCCCCGGCCGCACCGTGCTCGCGCCCTCCTATCGAACCCATTTCGGCGGCAAGGGCGCCAATCAGGCCGTGGCTGCCGCGCGCATTGCCGGGTCGGGACGCGTCCGAATGGCCGGCCGTATCGGACGCGACGGATTCGGCGACAGAGCGGTAGAGAATCTCCGAGCAAACGGCGTCGACACGGATCTCGTCGTCAGATCGGACCAGCCGACCGGCTGTGCCTTCATCACGGTCGATCAGACCGGTGAAAATGCAATCACGGTGGCAAGCGGCGCCAACATGACCGCGAGCGCCGATGACCTCCCCATCGCGCTATTCGGCCGTGACACAATCCTGGTGCTTCAAATGGAAGTGCCTTTCGCAGAAGCGCTGGCGGCCGCACGCAAGACGAAATCCGTGTCCGGTACTGTCATCTGGAATCTCGCACCCGTGCCGGAGTTGATGACCCGCGAGATGGTGGTCGAGCTTCTCTCGGTGACCGATTATCTCCTCGTCAACGAGCATGAGGCTCTGGATGCAGCCAGGGCCATCGGCTTCGCCCCGTCGCCGGATTACGACGCCGCAGCCGCCGAACTTGCCAGGGCCGGTGACCTCAACTGCATCGTAACCGCTGGCGCGCTAGGCGCACTCGCCTTCACCGCCGATGGCAAGCGTCTCCGCGCGCCTGCTCCCTGCATCACCCCCATCGATACAACCGGGGCCGGCGATGCCTTCGTCGGCGCCTTCGCGTCTATGGTAAGTGAGATAGTGCCGTTGCAAAAGTCTTTGGAAATTGGATGCGAGGCTGCCGCATTAAATTGCCTTAAAGAGGGCGCGCAGGACGGAATGCCGGTCAGAGGTGCGGTAAAGTCGATCGCCTGACCATCAGAGATCGTTCACGCACGATGGCTGGCAGCAGGATTCTTGGCTTGCGGGGGATCGCCTTCGCCGACGAGAGCACCTGTCGTTTGAAGCCGTTCTGAACAAGGGGCCGTTGAGAACACACGGCGTCCAGATTTCGGTCAGCTCGATATCGCCATGGGTCCGAGCTAGATGATCGTCCCGACGGCATTCGTTCGCGGTCCAGACCAGCAGATGTTCTCGCCCAGCCCCCGCCGCACTCTCGGAGCCAGCTTCAATCAGGGACGAGAATAGCTCGGATGGGATCAGGTGGATTTGGTGCAGATTGAGGAGGGAGGCTGGCGACGGCTCGATAGCGTTGCCGGACGAACGCGCCGGCTTGGACGTTGCCTTTGACGCGATCTGATCCGGCGACGGCTTGCTGATGTGGTGGTCGAGATCGTGGCTACAGCCAATCCTTTCGCTAGGCCAACAGATCCTGTGTCGACGGCATCAGGCGGCCCGGGCGAGCAATCACCGCTCCCGAGCGGAATGGCGAAGGACTCCGAAACAAGCCCACGAGCAGGGCCTTAAGCTAGGGGTAGTGGGACGCCCGTCAGCCGCCCTTGGTCGACACGAACCCTTTCTCGGCGAGTGGTGGTAAGCGCTTGACCGAGGAAAAGCCGCGCCCTCGACGAGCGCGGCTTGTTGCTGTCGGGGCCTGTCACCAGCGGTGATGGTGCCAGCGGTGCCGCACGACCGGATATGATCCGCGGTAATAGGCGTAAGCAGGCCGCACGGCTCGGCGGTACCGGTAGCCGTAAGACACGGGCGCCGTGTAGTAGGTCGTGGTGGCGTAACCACCACCCCAGCGATAGGGCTCGTCGTAGCCGTAGTCGTAGGCGTAGGGTCCGCTGTAATAGCCCGCTCCATAATAGCGGGGGCCACCGTAGTAGCCGTAGCCAGGTCCCCATCCATAAGCCGACGAGGCAAGTCCACCGATTACGGCGCCGGCCAACAGACCGCCGGCGATGCCCGGTCCCCAGCCACCTCGCCAGTGGGCTTCGGCAGGAGAGGTGGTGGCCACCGAGGACAGACCAAGAGCGCCGACCATCAGCGCCGACATCGCGATCTTCTTCATCGAGATTCCTTTCACATTGCTCGCGCCCTACCGATAACGGGAAAAAGAGGCAATGGTTGCAGCTGCCCGGGCGGCGCGGGCAATGGAATCCTCGCCGCCGGAGACGGCGCGCGATGCGCCAGTACGGAGCCCGCCGCCGTGACCGCGACGGCCGCCCCGCTTGCATCCAGAAGGTCCGGCCGAAGCCAACGCCTGCAGCTCGGTCGGACCGCGCGAAAGAGCCGAGCAAAGGCTCCTTCTCGAGCGGCTAAGCCAGCGGGAATAACCGGAAACTTTCCGGAGTGCCTTGAGTTGGGAGCGACTGGGTTCGGTCTCCGGAGGGAGTGAGTATGGTCGACGAAGTCGTCTTGAAGAACGCCATGGAGACCGCCTGGACGGTGTACCGGGCGCAGCACCCCGAGGTCGATCCGCACGACAGCCGGCGCTGCCTGCTGGAGCGCCACCTCCACAGCAGGTCGGAAGCGCGAGAGAGCGATACCGAAGAACTCGCTGGCTTCGGGATAGCCTATCTGCAGCGGCTTCCTCGAGACGAATGTTGACGGCCATGAAGACGCTTGCAGCGCGAGTGGCCCGCGGAAGCACGAGGCCTGATTGGACGCTGCTCGCGATTTCGGCCCTCATTTCCGCGACGATCGTGACTGTCCTGCGGTTCGTGTTCGGAGCCTAGCCGATGCGGATTGCGCAGCTTGCTCCGTTGGCCGAGAGCGTACCTCCAAAGCTTTACGGCGGCACTGAGCGTGTGATCGCCTGGCTCGTGGACGAACTGGTCGAACTCGGACACGACGTCACCCTGTTCGCCAGCGGGGATTCCAAGACGAAGGGAAAGCTCCACGGCGTGTGGCCGCGCGCGCTGCGCCTGGGGCGGAAGGGTGCCGATCCGAATGCCGCCTGCGCGCTTCTGATCGAGGCCATCGCCGAGCGCGCAGGCGACTTCGACGTGATCCACTCCCACATCGACTGGTTGCCCCTTCCGGTGCTGAGCCGAACCGGCGTGCCTTTTCTGACCACGATGCACGGCAGGCTAGACCTTCCTTGTCTGCCCGAGGTAATCGGCATCTTTGCAGACGCTCCATTCGTCTCCATTTCCGCCGACCAGCGTCGGCCACTTCCGGAGGCGAACTGGATCGCGACGATCCAGCACGGACTGCCGAAGGATCTGTTTCGGCCGTCCTACGAACCGGGTTCCTACCTGGCCTTTCTGGGGAGGCTGACGGCTGACAAGGGACCGGAGGACGCCATACGCATCGCGCGCGCGGCGCGAATGCCGCTGCGAATTGCCGCCAAGATTCCTCGGTCGGAGACGGCCTACTTCAAGAACAAGCTCGAGCCGAACATCGATGGCCAGACGGTTCAACTCGTCGGCGAGGTCGACGACGCGAAGAAGCAGCCTTTCCTCGCAGACGCAGCGGGCCTGCTATTTCCGATCGATTGGCCCGAGCCGTTCGGTCTGGTGATGATCGAGGCGATGGCGTGCGGGACGCCCGTGATCGCTTATCGATCAGGGTCGGTGCCTGAAGTTGTGGAGGACGGCGTCACCGGCTTCATCGTCGACGGTCAGGAGCAGGCGATCAGGGCGGTGAAAGAACTGGGCCGACTGGACAGACGAGTGGTCCGCGCCCGGTTCGAAGAGCGCTTCGCCGCAAGCCGGATGGCGCATGAATACGAGACCCGATATCGCAACCTGATCGCTCGTGGAGGACGCTGCGGGTGAGAGATCCGCGGCTGGCTTGTGGCACTGGCGTGAATGGAATCCTTGGCCATGCCGTTTTCGAATCAGGAGCAAGTTGAATTCTAGAGTTGAGGTCGGCATCCGAACGGGCGTGGCTTGGACGTACTCTGCGATCGCTCTCAATACGTGCTCTCGGGAGCTCCCGCGCAAAGCATGCCTCGGTTTGCTGCCAATGTATGTCGGTTCCTGAGGCGGAACTTTCGCCCCGAAACAACATTGTGGTTGGTGGCAAAGGCTGAGTCATGAAAAACGAACCATCCCGGATCTCAAAATTCTTCGGTGATTTGGCTAACAAGACCTCGCTTGCGGCTGGGCGCGCCTCGACCTTCCTGTTAGCTGCGGGTGTGGTGGTCGTGTGGGGCATAAGCGGCCCGCTCTTCCAGTTCTCGGACACTTGGCAGTTGGTCATTAATACTGGGACCACAATCGTAACTTTCCTTATGGTATTTCTGATTCAGAACTCTCAAAACCGTGACAGCGCCGCCATTCAGGTAAAGCTGGACGAACTCATTCGCGTGAGTGCGGCGCGCAATAGTCTCGTGGGAATTGAGCACCTCACAGACGATGAGATTGAGGAGCTTCGCTCAAAATGTGAAGCGCGTGCCAAGGCCGAAAAAGCCGGAGATGAGACACTCGACCGGACCCGACAGTCAGCGCGGCGAGCCGCCGAGCAGATCGCCAGCTGACGATGTCAACGCCGACATCATCGAAAAGACCGGTAGAAAATATCGACGCCATCCTGCGGCTTGAAAAGCAGGATGAGGAAAAGATCGCTCTTCATCATCGTGTTTTTCATGCAATCGGATCGTTTGCGGGCACTCCGCAGTTCGTGGTGCTGCAGTGCGGGGCGGTGGTGTGTTGGATTGCCTTCGGCCGGGTATTCCCCGATCGCGCGCTTGATCCATTCCCGTTCCCGCTGCTCGGGACATTCCTCGCGCTGGAGGCGGTACTTCTCACCTCCTGTGTCCTCATTCGCCAAAATGCGACCGACCGCATTTTGGAGAAGCGAGATCGTCTAGAACTTCAGATTAATCTGCTCTCTGAACGGGAGGCGACGCGGTCTTTGAGAATATTGCAGAAGCTTGCCAGGCGGCTGAATGTCGATGACGAGGATTGCCAACAAGACGAATTGGCGCAGGAGACGTCTGTTGATCAACTTGCCCGAGGCTTGCGCGAGCGCGAGCAGGCTGAAAAGGCTCAATGAGATGTCCGCCCGGAGGACGACATGGGGGGCGCTCTGATGCCACCTGCGCCATCGTGTTCATCTGCACGAGCTCTTCCTGAGCAGAGTCCGTGCGATGCGCACGGTGCTAGAATTTGAGCGTCGTCCTGAGGCCGAATACCGACGCATTTTTGAGGGCCTTGCCGGCGAATGGCGTCGCCTGCCCGGTGGCGCCCCCGCCCGGGTGGATGATGTATTGGAAGTTTGGCTGCAACGACCAGCCCTCCTTTATCTGGTATTGGTAGACCGTCGTCAGCAACCCCTCGAAGTTTCGCGAGGGCCAGTTGGGATTCACCAGCATGCGGTAGTCGGCGTCGAGCGCCTGCGCCCGTTTGGACAGATGGGCATAGCCCGCGGCGATCCCGAACTTGTCATCGGGCCGGCCATCACGAAGCCCAATGAACTCGACGCCGGCATCAGCGTAGAGATCGATCAGGTTGCGATCAGCGGGCGCGCCGGCGGCCCTTGCGAACACACCGATCCCGCGATTGTCGCTGTGAGGCACGCGGTAGATCTGTTGCTCGAAGACCGCCCAACCACCGATGTCTCCTGCGAGCAATAGCGGCTCGCCGCTGCTACCGGGAGCGGCGAGCGAGCTGCCGTTCGACGCGAGCTGTTGATCCGCGAAAGAGCCAAAGTGCCGCCAGCCGCCGAACTTGATCTGGCCGGTCAGGTTGGGATCGCCCTTCTTGTTGTTCCAGGCGTACTGGATCTGACCCAGTAACAACGGCGGATCGTTGACGCGGAAATTCACGCCGTAGCGATTGCGCTCCTGCGGGTCGCCCGATCCGGGGCCGGCTTGGTCGCCGTCGAAGATCCCGCCCAGAACGGAAAGCTGGTCGGTCACGTTGACCAGTAGCCTTGCGCCCATAGCCGCCAAAGGTGGCGAAGGTCCGCCGCTGGGAAGATCAAGCGACGTGATCGCGGGCCAACCCATTGAGGCGTTGGTGAACACGTCTGTATATCTGGTGTTGAAGAATTCGCTGTCGGCGGCGAGCTGACCCACTTTCAGCGAGATCCTCTTCGCGCCCCACTGCTTCTCGAAATACGCTTCGTAGAGACGCGTTGAGGGAAGGGCCTCGATTCCGCTGACGACGAAGAAGTTCTGAAGATTGCTCCGGGACAGGCCGTCGCCATGGATCTGGAACATGTTGGCGTGAAAAGTGAGTTTGTCGATGCCGACGAGCTTCTGCAGATCGACATCCACTGCGAGGTTGAGACGGCCTTCGTAGATAGCTCCCTGTTTCAGGCCGCCGGAAGCGTTACCAAACGCCTCGCCTATGTAAGTGGCCGCGAACTTCACGCCGTACTTCTGCAGCGGATTGGGCAGAATGCCGAGCGTCTTTTCCTCCACGGTGCTCTCACCCGTGTCCGGATCGGCCGGCTTGTCGTCGTCGGTCTTCTTATCCTCCTGGGCCGCGGCGCCGGCTGCCAGGAGCATGACTACCGACATCGAAAGAACGACCTGCCTATAGGCTCGGTGGGGTCTCGACACGCGACTTCCTGATCTCGAAGATAGCCTTACGAATTGCCTGATCTTGCAAGGCAAGTCCACCGTGGAGGCAATTTCCAAAAGGTCGGTCAGACCAGCTGGCCTATCGCAATCATTTTTGAATCGCGGCACGCGAAATGTTGGCTATGATAGGTTTTCCCTTCTGGGGGCATTCATGTTCGATCCGTCAACTAGTGCGCTATTGCGCGCGGTCTTAAACGAAGTTTCCGAGAGCGTTTCGCACCGCGAGATCGGAGCGCGTACCCATGTCGCCTCAAAGATACTGGAGGCTGCTACCAAAGGTGAGGTATCACTAGACGAACTCAGGCAGGTAGGCCGTGATGCCCTTTCGCGTGCACCCACGATGTGGCGCTGATCGGTCGAGGCGGGCGTGAATTTCCAGGTCACGGTGCTGAAGATCCTGGTGAGCTATCCGGACGGCTTCGCCGTCATGGAAGACCTCAAGCGCGACATGGCCATCCTGGCGACCAGTGGCCGTGAGTGGGCGAATCGGACCAAGCGCCTCGCCGCGCGGGTACCCGATCTCGATATCTTTTCTCAAGGCTTAGTCGAACGCATCAGCGGGGGCTGGAAGATTACGGCAAAGGGTCGGGCAGTGCTTGAATTCATGGAAGCCCGCCCGGAGGCATCCGAGCCGGCCCAACAGGCCGCAGCCGATGAGGCTCCCAAATTGGTATCCGACACAGCGCCCGTTCCTCCGCTGCGACAGCCCGCCGACCGTGCCAAGCGGCGGCGCGAACGCCGTGAACGTCGTCGGGAGGCGCGCGAACACGCGAGAGCAAACACCTCTTGAGGTAGATCGAAGTCCAAGAAGAAGCCGCAGCCTAGGCGCGGCGGCTGAAATAGTCCCAAACTGTCCATTACGCCTCCCCAGCCCCAAGCGCACCGCCCTTACGTTGCTTGCGGCCAGGCCGATGCGACCTAAGAACGGTTTTGCTTCGGGTATCGGGACGGGGACTTGTGCACGGGTCCATCTACCCAGCCGGCAGAGCCGCGAATGGCAAGGACGGAAGCGGAACCGAACGGTAAACGACCGTCCCGCCGGCCCGCACCACGCCCAGCATCCCGGCTTTGAATGGAAGGCCCCTTTTTGCCGACGAGAGCCCCAGCCGAGGTGTGCCTGGAGACATCGAGGAGGACGCAGGCGTCCGGAGACCGGCTAGGCCCGGCTAGGCGGGCTCCGTCAGAGAATCGAGACGTTTCCGGAGAAATGCCAGCACCACGATCTCGTCGGAAGTGAGCTTGGCGTACTGGCGCTTGAACTTCTGCGCGATCTTGGTCTCAATCATCTTCACGAGGTCACCTGACAGGTAGGCGTTCAGGACTTCCGGGTGCACGTAGCACTTGCGGCAGATGGCCGGTGTGTTGCCGAGCTGCTTCGAGACGCTTTCGATCGCGGTGACGACGTTGCGCTTCGCCTCGGCCTGGCTGTCGTACTTCTTGAATTCGGCAAGCGCCAACGCCGCCAGAACGGTTCCCGCCCAAGTCCGAAAATCCTTGGCGCTGAAGTCCTCGCCCGTGATGTCTTTGATGTAGGCGTTGACGTCGCCGGAATCGACGGTGCGGGGCTGTCCGTCGTCGTCCAGGTACTTGAAGAGCTCATGTCCCGGGATCTCCGCGCAGCGCTTCACGATCGCGGCTATCCGCTTGTCCTCGACGCGAAGCTTCCATTGTTTGCCCGACTTGCCCGTGAAGTCGAAACGAAGGACGCCGCGCCCGACCGCGACGTGCTTGCGGCGCATGGTGGTGAGCCCGTAGGACTTGTTTTTCTCAGCGTACTCGGCGTTGCCGACCCGGATCAACGTCTTTTCCAGAAGACTAACGATCGTGGCCAGCACCTTCTCGCGGGGCAGTCCGTCCCGCTTCATGTCGGCAGCGACCCGTTCCCGCAGCGCGGGCAGCGCGGCAGCGAACAGGACGATATGCTCATACTTGTTCTGGTCTCGGAGCTCGCGCCACTTCGGATGGTAGCGATACTGCTTGCGACCCCGCGCATCGAGCCCGGTTGCCTGGATGTGGCCGTTCGACGACGGGCAGATCCACACGGACTCGTAGGCCGGCGGGATGCCGATTGATTTGATGCGTCGGATGACGGCGGCATCGGTGATGCGCTTGCCGTCCTTGTCGTAGTAGCTGAAAGTGGTTCCAGTCCGCTTGCGCGTGTACCCCGGCGCGGAGTCGCTGACGTAGCGGAGGCCTTCTTCCGCGATGGTGGCCGCGACCTCGGCGGTGCGGTCCAGAACCTCTTCTTCGTTGCTGGCTTGGCGGAGCATGGGCCGGCCCCCTCGGAAGCACCCGGGAATCGAGGCTCCACTCTTTCTCAAGGGATGAAGACACCGGTTGGTTCCGCTCTGAGGTCGAACGCGAGGTCTGGATCAGTGGCCCTCCAGAATAGCGAGACCTCAGATGGCGAGCCGGTCCGGTTCCTTTCGACAAGGCGCTGCGCAGTCGATGACGGCATGGTCTAGCTTCAGACAATCGCCACAAATTTCACCGACACGCTTCCCACAGTCAGTCTTCACGAAGGCCACTATGCCCCAGTATTCGCTCGATGCGTTGCGCCGGCGCTATGTCATCGAGAAAAGACCGCTCGAGGCCGGCGTCGAGCAGATCTTGCGGGCCGACACCCGCGCGGGAGCCCGTGCAATCCTGGCTTCAATCGACAAGCGGCGCTCCGAAAATAGGTCGGAAGGGCAGCGCCTCCGCAAGATGCTCCGCTTCGAGACCTCTCTCTGGGAAAGCGGCCATCATGCGGTGGCAGGCGTGGACGAGGCGGGAATGAGCCCTCTCGCCGGGCCAGTTTCCGCTGCCGCCGTGATCCTGAAGCCCGGGACGCGGATAGTTGGAATCGACGACTCGAAAAAACTCGACGCCGCCGCTCGCGAAGAACTCGCGAAGGAAATCAAGGAAAAGGCAGAGAGTTGGTGTGTAGCATTCGTCGAGGTCGAGGAGATCGACGAAATCAACATCTATTGGGCAGGCATCCAAGCGATGCAACGTGCGGTCCGGGGGCTCGGGTTGGCACCGCAGCACTTGCTGATCGACGCGAAGCGGTTGAAGGAAATCGACATCCCTCAGCAGCCCATCATTAAAGGTGACGCCAAGTCCGCCAGCATTGCGGCCGCCTCCATCCTCGCGAAAGTCGAGCGCGATACGGTCATGCGGACACTCGAGGTGCGTCACCCCGGCTACGGCTTCGCGGATCACAAGGGCTACCCGGTGCCGGCTCATTATGAGGCGCTCGCCAGGCTTGGTGCATGCGCAGCTCACCGGAGGTCGTTTGGACCTGTACGCAAAGCCCTCGGATTGCCGCCCCTGCCGCCGTGGCCTTCGGCATCCGAGCGCGCCGCCAGCTGAACTCCAGGTCGTACTCTGCGTCTGGGGAGCATTATTTTCGCGACCACTTCTTTTCGCGAACGACGTCCTTGGCATTTTTGTCGGACCTCAGGCCGAGATAGACCGGCTGGCGCAGCTCGCCCTTGCTGGTCCACTCTGCGAATTTCACTTCCGCAACCAAGGAAGGACGCACCCAGGTCGTAAACCGCTCGTTTTTCACCTTGCCAGGGAAGGGCGACTTGGCTGTCTTCAGCCTCACGAGCTTGCGGTGAAGCTCTTCGAGAACTTGGTGGCTGAAGCCGGTGCCGACGTGGCCAATGTACCGCCATGCATCGCCGTCGCGTACCGCCAGCACGAGGGCGCCGAAGAAGGGCCGGGTTCGCCTCGGCGCGGTGAAGCCGGCGATCACTACCTCCTGCCGCTGCGCGGTCTTCACCTTCAGCCAATCGGCGGTCCGGCGTCCGGACGCGTACGGGCTGTCGGCGCGCTTGGCCATGATGCCTTCGAGATGTCTGAGCTCGGCTTCTGCAAAGAACCTTGTGCCGTTGCCCTTCCGGTGGTTGCTGAACGCGATCAGCTTATGGCGCGGCAGGAGGGCCTTGAGCCGCTTCTTCCGTTCGAGGAGCGGCAGCGCGCGCAGGTCCTCGCCGTCCGCGAACATGAGGTCGAACGCGCAGTACAAAAGCTTAGCCTCGTGGCGCAGGGCGTTTTGAAGCAACTGGAAATGGGATACGCCGTCTTTCCCGATCGCGACGAGCTCGCCATCGATCACGGCGTCCGCCTTCACTCCCTCAAGTGCTTTCGCGACCTCGACATAGGAGTGGCTGATGATCTTCCCGTTGCGGCTGTAGAGCGCGACCCGACCACGCCGGATTTCCGCGACCATGCGGAAACCATCGAATTTGTCCTCGAAGACCCAATTGGGATCGTCGAACGGCGCATCCGTGAGCGTGGCCAACATGGGCTGCAGTCGATAAGGCAGGGTCGATTTGCGGGCCATGGTAGGCTCTTTCTACACGGCCGGCAGAGGCCGAAACGGGGAGGACGGAGGGCGAGCCCGCGCGGTATCACCAGCCGCGACCATCCCGCCGGCCCGTACCACGCCCAGCACCCCAGCTTTGAACGGAGGGCCCGTTTTCGCCGACGAGAGCAACTGTTGCTTAAGGCCGGGCTGGAAGCGGTCGATCAGAACGCAAGGCGTCCGGAGGCCGGTCAGCTCCACGATCGCCATTGGTCCAAGCTCGATGAGCGTCCGGAGAGGCATCCGCTCAAGGTCCAGACCGGCAGTGGTGATATTTTCACCCAGGTCCCCCGCTGCGAGCTGGAAGCCGGCATCCGAAAGGGATGCAAAGAGCTCGGTCGGGATGAGGTGCACCTGCCGGAGATTGGGCAGGCCTGGCCGGCGGCGGGCGAGATAGCGGTGCCGGACGAATGGGCCGGCGTGGGCGTCGCCTTCGACGCCGTGGCCTTCCACCAGGACGATGCGGTCCTGGAGCGGTTTGCTGAAGTTGTGCCCCGGGTCGGCGGCGACCGCCACCACCCTTCCCTGCAGCGAGAAGCCGTGCCCTTGGAGCATCAGGCCGCCCGGGCGAACGAGCGCCGCTTCTGGCGGAGGTAGCGCGTGATCTCCGGAAGAGCCATCGCGTTCAGGACCCGGTCGGCGGGGACGCCGCCCTTCCGGGCCATCTCGACGCCCCAGTGCATGTGGTCGAGCTCGGGGACCGAGTGCGCGTCCGGATTGATGCTCATCATGCAGCCGAACTCGAGGGCAGCCTGATGCCAGCGCCAATCCAGGTCGAGGCGCCACGGGTGGGCGTTAATCTCGACGACTACGTCATGCTTGGCGCATGCCCGCAGCACCTTCTCGATGTCGATTTCGTAGCCCGGCCGCCGCTGCAGCTGCCGCCCGGTCATATGGCCTATGATGGTGGTGTGGGGATCGGAGATGGCCCGAAGCAGGCGCTGCGTCTGCGCCTTGGGGTCGAGTTTGAATCGGCCGTGGACGCTCGCGACCACGAAGTCGAAGCGCTGCAGCACGTCGTCCGCATAGTCGAGCGAGCCGTCGGCCAGAATGTCGGACTCGATGCCTTTCAAGATCCGGAAATCCTTGCCGAAGCGCTTGTTCAACCGGTCGGCGTCCCGGTGCTGCTGCCTGATCTCTTCCTCCGAGAGACCGCCCGCGTAGTGCGCGGACTTGGAGTGGTCGGCGACCCCGAAATACTCGAAGCCGCGCTGGCGCGTGGCCTTGGCCATCGTGTCCAAGCTCTCCGTGCCGTCGGAGGCATCGGTGTGGCAATGAAGGATTCCGCGCAGGTCCTTGTCGGTGACGAGCTTCGGCAACTTGCCCTTCAGGGCGAGCTCGACCTCGCCGCGGCCCTCACGGAGTTCAGGATCGATGAACGGCAGACCGAGGGCACTATAGATCTGGGCCTCGTCGCCGGCGATCAGGGTGCGGCCCTTGTGCAGCCCGTCGCTCTCTAGCCGCATTCCTTTCTCCGCGGCCAAAGCCTGGAGCCTCTCGATGTGAGCGGCTGAGCCGGTGCCGAAAAGAAGGGCGGCGCCGAAGTGGTTGCAGTCGGACAAGCGGATTTGCAGTCCGTCGGTCGCCGAAGCATTCGCCGCCTTCTCGATCTTGGCAGCCTCCGCAACGATCGTGAGGTCGCCGACGAGTTCGCAGCCGCGGCGGAAGTCGCCTGCGATCGTCACGCGCTTGAGCTCCGGCCGAGCCTTGCGGAGCGAATCCTTGGCGTGCGCGAGCAGGGCGGCGGCACGGTGCAGATGGAGGCGACCTTCTCCACTTTTGGCGATGGCCAGGTTTTGCAGGATCTTGGTCTGCAGCGCGGCGCCGAGGCCTTTGGCCTTCTTGATACGGTCGTCCTTGGCGGCGGCCTCCAACTCGGCGAGCGAGGTGATGCCGAGATCCTTGTAGAGCCGCAGCACCTTCTCGGGGCGGAGGCCGGGAACGGCGAGCATCTCGAGCACGCCCTCGGGTATCTCCTTCCGGAGCTTCTCAAGGGTCGGATGGGTGCCCGTCTTGTGCAGCTTGGTGATGATGTCAGCAATGGCATCGCCGACGCCGGGGATTTCGGTCAGTCGGTCTTCGGCGATGAACACGTCCAGAGGGACGGCAAGGGCCGCCAGGCTGTCTGCGGCCCGCGTGTAGGCTTTAGCCCTGTAGGGATTGCCGCCACGCAATGCCGTCCGCTGTGCGTATTCTCGCAGGAGACTGACGATCGTGCGTAAGTCGACGGAAGCCACTCAACGAGCCTCCCGTTCCGCGCCCGGCCTCGCCGGAGCAAACGCTCCTTTAGCGGGTGGGCCGTGATCGCGGCGATCGAGAGATGCCTCAAGTTTTTGCGCTGCCCGGAAGTCCTCAAGGTGCTGCGTGTTCGGGCTGTAAGCGGCCTCCTTCTTGAGGAGATTGTAAATTCGCCCCGCAACGAGCTGCAGATGCTTCATTCTGCCGCGCGGCAGCGATCGGGCTTTGCAAAGAGCCCGGACGGCGTAGGCGCGGAAGTAATCGAAGGCGTCAGACATGGTCTGGGTAAACGCCCATTCTGGCCTATAGTTCGGTCGACATCGTCAGCCCCGCAGGACCGCTATGGGCGACATTTGGCGTGCACCTATAATCGTCAGCAGGCTACAGCTCAGCGCGTGGCGAGAACAATCAAGGCAGGGGCGATGAAAGCGCGGCTGCGACCTTCGTTTGCGGCCGGGCCTGTTCGAAACGTTCGGACGTCACGTTTTGGGACTTGGCTGCGGAGTGGGAAGACCTTGGGGAGGCTGAGAAGGTACGGGATTACTCTGCTGCTGAGGCGCTGCGGCTTCGCCGCCTGCGTGAGGAACGCACGTACCGATGTTGCTGAGCAGGCGTTTGGCCTGGAGATCGCGGACCTTCGAGTATTCGCGCCGTCGCTCGATATTGGCCGCGGCCCATCTGTCCCAGGCCTCGAAAGCGTCCGTATAGTGCTTTCGCATCTGCTCCTCGGCGGCGAGGCAATCGGCAAACTTGTCGAAGACCAGGTCGGTGTTAACCGGTGTCATCCCTCCCGCCAGCACAACGAGCATCCATTTCATCTTGCTTCGCCTTTCGCGCCGGGCGAATTCTCCGCTAACCCGCAGAATTCCGCTCGCTGTGGTTAGATGGCCCGACGGCTGCGACCGGCCACAAAACCGTAGATGAAAAGCACGATGATGGCGCCTACCACTGCCCCCACTAGCCCCGCGCCTTGTCCTGGCCGGTACCAGCCGAGAGCCTGACCAAGATAGGTCGCAACGAACGCCCCTACTATTCCCAGGATTGTGGTCAGGATGAAGCCCGACGGGTCGTTATCGCCGGGCATGATGAACTTCGCGATGATGCCTGCGATGAAGCCAATGATGATCGTCCAGATAATGCCCATGTCTCTCTCTCTCGATCGCTGTGATTATCCCGCCGATGGAGCCGGAAGACGTCCAGCAGGTGTGTATTTGTCCACGGCTGCCGGAAGCTCTCGGGACAATCGGTCGAGGATCTCCTGCTGCGACAGGCCGGTCTGCTGCTCCAGCTTTTGAAGGACGTCCGGACCGATAGCCTGCTGGAGTTCGGGCGGGGTGACTTCCCGGTTTGGCCCCTGATTGATCCAGGATTGAGCCGCCTCGCCCTGTCCGTTCTGCCTGAAGTGCTCGAGCAACTCGCCGATCCCGCCGTTCAGGAGCGAACCCACGCCGCCGCCCCCCACAAGGCCACCAAGGTTGCCGAGCATGCCGCTCAGGGAATCCTTGGCACCCGCCGGCTGACCGGAGGTCGCACTGCGAAACATGTCGGCCAACTTGTCACGATTCTGGTAACCGGCGATTGCGAGCATACCCAAGAGGGCGGTCATCGATGGCATTCCGCGGCTCATATTCGGCTCCTCAGTTCGATCAT
Source organism: Bradyrhizobium sp. WSM4872 (assembly GCF_055811715.1). Lineage (NCBI taxonomy): Bacteria > Pseudomonadati > Pseudomonadota > Alphaproteobacteria > Hyphomicrobiales > Nitrobacteraceae > Bradyrhizobium > Bradyrhizobium sp. WSM4872. Next base: position 92,069 of record NZ_JBVVPT010000022.1, read on the forward strand.
TGGTAACGTGCAAGAAAAGGGCGGCCCGCCTAGGGCGGGCCGCCGGCTAATTCATCGCACTCCGGTGCCGTAAAGTTGGCGCTCTCTGCGGACCTCATCCGCGCCATAAGGCTGGGCGGAGGGATCGTAGCTCTTCCACCCGGCCTTCTGCCAGGCTGCGCTCCGTTCGCGGAGATTGACGGCGGACTGGTTCAGGATCGCTTCGTAGCGCGCGCGGTCCGCATCAGGTACACGAGCCGAAACCAGGGTGCCGCCGCGCCTAACACCTTCGGCGTAGAGTGGTGCTTCCTCATCGGATACGCCGGCCTGCGTCAACGCTCCCACGACCCCGCCCGTCGCGCCGCCGGCAACGGCACCGAGCGCGGTCGATGCGAGCCATCCGGCCGCCACGACCGGACCCAAGCCAGGTATCGCCAACAAGCCAAGGCCCGCGAGCAAGCCGGCCGCGCACCGAGGCCTGCGCCGACGCCCGCTCCCGTGGCCGCACCTTCAGCCCGATCATCAACCCCATCTCGATCTCGATCGACCTTCTTGTCGGTGCTGTACCAGTTGTCGGAATTGTTCGCGACGATGCTCAAATCCGAATGCGGCACGCCCGCAGCCTCCAGGCTCGTCACCGCGCGCTGCGCATCGGAGTAGTTATCGTAGAGACGTGAAATCGTGACGGTCATCTTGAATCCCTCAATTTTGTTGGGCGCAGGTTATTTCGCCGCGTTCACGTTGCCTTGGAAATCCAGACTCACATCGGTCGAGGCGCCGCCTTTGCTGGCCTTTCCGCGCCAGACGCCGTTGTCGTCCTTCTTCAGGGATGTGACGTTGGTGTAGCCCGCGTCCTCAATCTTCGATTTCGCCTGACTCTCGGTGAAGCTGTTGGCCCCTGCGACCGGCTTGTTGGAATTGTTCTGACCGGTACTGCTGACCGCGTTATTGTTGGGCCGATCAGTGGCCGGCGGGTTTTGCGCAAACGACGGACCCGCCAGAAGCGAACCAGCCGTTAGCAGAAGAAGCAGTCTCTTGTTCATGTCGTCCTCCAGAAGTGGCACGGCACAAACATGCGCTGGACTGAGAAGTTCCAAGTTTTCCCGGTCCGTGGGTTTGGAATGGAGGATGTAGAAAAGGATCTGCAAGAAAACGGGAGCGGGCTCAGGGCGCGTACTTCAAGGTCATTCGGGCGGACCGTTCGGAGCTGGCCAACCCGGGCGACGTACGCCAAAGGGCCGCTGTAGTCATGCGGTGCGACGAAGCCTTCGTGCAGGCGGTCGAGCAAACGAAATGGAAAGGCCAACAAGGGTGAAGCCGAGATGCTGCCGGCGCTCGTTCGGCTTCAGCCCGCAACAGCTTCTTTGAGGGAACCCCGCGATTCCTTGAAGCATTGCACTGCCATCAGTTTCGCAGACGGAGGAGCAGATGGCAGGGAAGAAGAAGACCGCACGGGGACGCAAACAGGATCGCGCCCGCGTGGCTAAAGGCCAGGACTACGAATTGCGGTACGAGGCAAAGAAGACTGGCCGCTCGGCCTCGGCGGTGAAGAAGGCCGTGAAGAAGGTCGGCAACAGCCGCAAGCGGGTCGAGAAACGTCTCGGCCGCTGAGGGCAGGTTCGCGCGCGTAGCATGGCCGTTGGCGGCCATCAGATCCTGCAGGAGAAGCGGGTGAAGGCGGTCAGCGTCTGCAGGCGCGGCTCCACGTCGCGCAGGTAGATCTCGGTCCGGAGAAACGCGAGCTCGGTGTCCAGCGCCGACTCGCAGACGTCGACGTACCAGGACTTTGGCCGACCGTCCCTGCCGTCGCTCCAGCGATAGCCGCGCCGCTTCAGCGAATCCTTGAGTTCGAACGGCGACTGTTCGGCCCAGATCCGGATGGTCTTCTGTCGTGCGGTCTCGAGCAGGACGGCGAGCGCGGGCGCGCCGGTCGTTGGTAGGTCGAAGTCCAAGATCTCGAGCAGCGCGTGACAGTCGTCAACCGCGCGGTGCGCCTGGTGAAAATAGCCGGCGCCATTCAGAAGGTAGCCGAGCTTCGCTCCATCGAAGCCGTGCTGCCGCCACTGGACCTCGGTCGCGGAGCATGCCCACGCCTTCCGCTCGAAGACGGGCCAGTAGCGTTCGGAAAACTTCCGATCGAATCCACTGTTATGCGCGATGACCAGGACCACGGAATCATCGACGAAGGCGTTCACGGCGGCCTCGTCGGTCCTGTGGCCGGCCACCATTTCGTCGGTGATGCCGGTAAGCGCCGTGATCTCGGCCGGGATCGGCTCGGACGGCTCATTGAAGGCGGAGAACGTGTCCCTGACATCAATGATGCGCCCGTCCGGCGTGTAGCCGAACTTGACCATGCCGAGTTCGATGACTTCATCTTTGCGGTGGTCGAGGCCGGTGGTTTCGGTGTCGAGCAGGATGCCAATCCTCATTTCCTGTCCGGAGGCGGGCATCGACGTTGGCCGTGGTACCAGGCGCCGCAGCACCCGGTAGTCGCTCGATCGCCCTAGTACCTCGGCCATCGCGGCCAGATCCGATGCGTCTTGAAACATCTCTTCTCGTGGTGAGCCGATGAGGTAGTCCAGTCAGGCCCCACAATATCGGGAGCTCCCGGCACGAGATATCCGAAAGACAAGCAATTCACGGGCTTTTCGGGAGTGTCGGTGCAGTTGGATTCGCTTGCGGGGAGTTCGCGCAGGCCTCGATCGCTCCGGAGGCCCCGCCTATGAATGGGGGCGGATCGGGCGGGGCATCTGCGGACGGCTCGACAGCATCTGCGTATGGTTGCCGACCCCGGATTGCTACGGTCCCACTGGTGCGTGATCGTTTACGATCTGCAGCTATATTTGTATCCATGGATCTCGAGTACGACCCCAAGCGCGAGGCCGCCGCGGCGATGAAGCTTGCCGCCGAAGCAAAGGGCGCAGAGCGGCAGAGATGGATCACTGCCGCGCTCGCGTGGTCAGAACTCAGTTCCCTGCGCGGGGCTGCCGAGCACAACGTGCCGGAAGGGTAGCCTACGCGGCAGCTCGTTACCGGTGCAAGGCGCAGCACCTTCCCGGACCCCCTTCCAGGGCGCTAGGATCGCGTTCAGGGGGAAACGCGATGCCGCACCCGCTCACGGCATCAAATCCTCGCAGGTGAGGCCAGGACCACCGGCTGGGTACGCGACCTTGGTCCTGGGGAAGCGTCTGTCGGCAGATCCCTTCGCGCACTGCGGGACGGCCGCCAGGCTTCATCGGCTGCGCGCTGCCGCACCATCGAGAACGACACGGGTGTGGGCATCATGCCTCGCCGGCCCAGAGAAAATCGCTGCAGGCGGCGTCGTGCGAGGCGTCGGCAGTTCGGTCGGTCCGGATGCCGAGGGCTGACCGCCCCTGCTGTCATACTGTTTGGCGAGATCTAGGAGACGACGCCGGGTGAACGGATCGGCTTTCTCCGCCATACCTCGGCCCCTTTGGGCCAGACCTCGGTAGAACTCCTGCTCCATGACACGCCCCTCAACATCACTGCCCAGAGTTGAGTGCTGTGCGGCGGCGGAGTCAAGAAGGCGCGCAACAGTGCGTGAACCCGACCTAATTTTTATCGGCCAGCTTGAGCTCGCGATCTCGGCTGAACTAGAGTGCCATCGCAGGGGGAAAACAGATGGCCATGCTCTATCCGGTCCGGAAGGCGTGCCCGGGGTGCGGCAAGCCGATGAAAGCTGTGTCCGACGAAGCTTCGGAACGGCGGCCGCGGTACGTGTGCACCAATTGCAACGATGACCCGCTACACGACCCGGATGCCCGCAAGTGGGCGGATGGCCCGCTGCGGCCTCCGGACCCCTAGGTCTTCGCTGCGCGCGGGCTTGAGTCGAGCATGGAACGGGCTCGGCCGGATACCGTTGATATGGCGGGCCGGCGCGAATGCACGGCCCGCGTGGCTCCGCCATCAAGCCCCCCAGCCCCCAAAAGGCGGGGCCACGCTCATTCTTCACGTTCCGGCGGGATTTTTCGGCACGTATCTCAGACGGGCGGGTTCAGCAGGACGGCTGGTCGCCGCCATGCAGACGTGAAGTCGATGGGGAGCAGGGTCAGGCCGCTCGCACAGTGAGCAGGAAGCGATCGAGTTCGCTCCTCAGCCGGTTGCTCTCAGTCGACAAGGAGCGTGCTGCCGCAAGCACCTGTGTAGATGCAGAACCGGTCTCAGCTGCCCCGTGCTCAACTTCTGTAACATTTGACGAGACCAGTTGCGTGCCCTGCGCGGCCTGTTGGATGTTGCGTGAAATCTCTTGGGTCGCGGCGCCTTGCTCCTCGACGGCGGCGGCAATGGTCGATGACACCTCGGACAATAGCTCAATGGTGCCCGAGATTTCCTTGATGGCCTGCACGGATTCGTCGGTGGCCGACTGGATGCTGCCGATCTGCTGACCGATCTCGCCGGTTGCCTTGGCTGTCTGCTCGGCCAGCGCCTTAACTTCGGAGGCGACGACGGCAAAACCGCGGCCCGCGTCGCCGGCGCGCGCAGCCTCGATGGTCGCGTTGAGGGCCAACAGGTTCGTCTGCCCGGCAATGGTGTTGATCAGCTCTACTACGTCTCCGATTTTGGCGGCGGCCTTCGAAAGCTCGCTGACCTTTGCTGTTGTAGTCCTGGCTTGGCCCACGGCTGCAGTGGCCATACGTGCTGAAGACTGAACCTGCCGGCTGATCTCGGTCACTGAGGATGTCAGCTCTTCTGTTGCAGAAGCGACCGACTGGACGTTGGTTGAAGCTTCCTCCGAAGCGGAAGCGACGTTGGTTGCAAGATCCTGGGCGTGCTCCGCCGTCTTTGTCAGCGTTGCTGCCGATGCTTCGAGCTCGGTGGATGCCGAGGACACGGTTTCGACGATCTCGCCAACCGCCGCCTCGAACTCGCTCGCCAAACGGTTCATATCCGCCTTGCGCTGCTCGGCCTGGCGTCGCGCACTGTCCGCTTGTTCCGCCCGCAGGCGCTCGGCTTCGATCATGTTGGATTTGAAGACGTCGACGGCACCGGCCATTTCGCCGATTTCGTCATGGCGGCCGACGCCGGGGATGGCGACGGTCATATCACCCTTCGCAAGTCGGACCATGGCTTGGACCATGGACACGATGGCTTTGGTGACCGCCCGGGAGATCGTCAGCGAGAGGCTCGAGACGACCAGTACCATGAGGGCCAAGGTTATCAGCATCCAGCGCTTGATGCTCGCAATCGTTTCCGTCTCTTTGGCCTGAGCCGCGTTGTACCGGTGCTCGATGTCGGTTGCGATCTGTTCGATCCGCGGCTCCATCTGTGCATAAGCTTTGGACATGGCGATTGCACTGGCGGCCGCCTGCTGTGCGCCGTCGGCCCAGGCATTGAAGTCGGCCCGATACTTTTGAAGTTTACTCTCGATGTCACCCTTCATCGCCGGAGCGAGATCGGATGTTTGTACTGCCTTGGCAAATTCGTTGGCGCTTTTCTCGAATTGATCGACATAGACGCGGTCGCGACGGAGCATGAAATCCTTCTCATGCCTACGCATCATCAGCATGCCCGCGGCCAACTTCGAGTTGTCCAGCTGCGTCAGCTTCGCCTCAATATCATGTACCGAACTGCGCAGCGCTCCACTGAGCCCCAACTTTTCGTTCAAACCAAGCTTGCCTTCGTGCTGCTCCAGCGCAGAAAATTGCTTGGTATATTCGGTAAAACCTTGCGCAAGCACAGCAATTGTTTCGGCCAGAGCGGCGAACTCGCCAATCCTGACGGCCTTGCCGAGGTGATCGATGTCGCTGTTGATGGTCGTCGTCAATGCGGCGTGGCGCTTGGAGGTCTCCTCGTCGCGCCGAAGCAGAAAGTCCTTCTCGGCCCGGCGCGCATTTAACAAGTCCCGCCCAAGTTTATCGTTCAGCGTGGAAACCTTACGAGCCTCTTCAGCGACCGTTCGCGCTGCTTCCTGCGAAGCATTACCGTTCAGATAGATGCCGCCGAAAACGATTAGTCCGGCGATGCCGACGATCCCGATGAGCAATATCTTATGGCTCAGTCGCAGCGAGAGACCCGTCATGAATACACCCTAAAGTAGCCGGAAATGAGAGCAAGTATCTGGTTTCCCTTGTAAAATGCGGTGCCTTCCAGAAAGGAAGCGTAAACGAAAGCGGGCTGCCGTACTTCTACGGATGATCTCGCGACGTTGCCCTGCCTGGCTTGGCACCGACAGACGGCATGAACACACTCGCCGGTTCCGCTCATAGTCGGAGCTTCCGCTTTGCGCTGGTAAGCCGGGGTGAGTACAGGTCCTAGCGTAGGCTTACGCGTGGACCGACATCCGCGTCACTCCTGAACAGGGTACTCCCAAATGTCGCGTTTGGGCTCGTCGGCCTCAACCCATTTCTTCGCACTCTCTTTGGAAGCAAAGAGCCTGACCCAATCGACGTCCCCGACGTCCCGGGAGGCCGGATCCGGCGAGTAGAGCCAAACCGATCCTGCGGCTGGGCCGCCGTTCACTTCGTATTCCCAGGCCACGCCTTCAGGGTCATTTTCCCTGAACCACCTGTCGGCGACGTCGGCAGACGCAAATACCTTTATCCATCCGGGCTCGCCTGCCGCGTGCGTTCTGCCGTCCTGGTAATCGTCGAGGTAGAGCCAAACGGTTCTTCCCTCGCGGCGAGCCTCGTCATGGTGGCGGACGGCCTCGTTCACCCTCTGCCGGTCGGAATGATCGGCCTCAGGCAGGGACATCACCGCGGCGTAGAGTTCGGCAGGAATGCCGCGCCTGTCGCCCGGCAGCTTTGAGCACCATTCCACCCATCGATCAAATGCATCCGACATGTGGCTCACCTCCTCGACCTGGCGCGGAATGGACTGTCCATGGTGAAGGCGTTCGGCGCGATCCCGCTCTCGATCCGCTTCCAGGTCACGGGCGCAGCGATCGGAAATCCCTCTCGGACTCGCGGGGAATACGTCCCGATCGCGGTGGTGCCGCGGCCGTTGCGCAGATAGTCGAGGAAGATGCGATCGCGACGCTTTGCCTGGGCGGACAGCAGGTAGCGGCCTGGATGGCGCGCCGCGAAAACTGAGACCAGCTGATGCGCAACCCGATGCGCCTTGTCGTGCAGCACCGGGTGATCCAGAGGTGCCATCAGGTGGATGCCTTTACCGCCGCTGAGCTTGGGCCAGGTCTCAAAACCTTCTCGTTTCATCAGCGTGCGCAACTCGAGCGCGGTCTCCACGACGGCCTCCCAGGTGACACCCTCGCCGGGATCAAGGTCGATCACGATGCGGTCGGCATGTTCGAAGTCTTCGACGGTCGCATTCCACGGATGCAGCTCGACAGCCCCGATCTGGACCAGCCCAAGGAGGCCATCGAGGCTGTCGACCCACAGGCGAGTGCCTTGGCCGCCCTCGCGCTTCTGAATGCGGAGCTGGTGCACGGCGGCCGGGATGTCCTTCGGCAGCGGCCCCTTGTGATAGAAGGTCGTGCCGTGCACGTGACGCACCAGCTTGAGCGGCCGCTGCTCGAGGTGCGGCAGCGCCTTCTTCCACACCCTGCGCCAGTAGTCGGCGAGTTGTTCTTTCGAGGGCGCAACCGCTTCGGGCAGAAGCTGCAGAATGTTCTCTCGGGGCACGCCCAGCTTCGGCCGGCCGGCCACGGAGGGCACCAGTCGCGGCGCCCTAACCTTGCGCACCGCAAGATCATCGCGAAAGCCCTTGAATACTGCCTCTCGGAGCAAGCCATCATCGGTCCGCGCGCCATATTGAACCTCGATTTCAAGGGTCGGCTCTACCCAGGTCGCCTTCGGCTTTTTGACCGCCAGATCGAGCGGAGAAGCCTTGCGGATCAATGGATCAAGCCGCTCGCGCAGTTCGCGCGCCGTCGTCTCGGTGTAGCCGGTACGCACCTTGCCGGCGTAGAGCAGCTTGCCATTCTCGCGCCGGCCGATGTAGAGCGAGGCCACCTTGCGCGGACGCGCGCCTAATTTCTCCACGAACGCGACGACCGGAAAGGTCTCGCTCTTCTTGCACTTGAGCTTGATCCAGCTCTCCTGCCGCCCTGAGCGATAGGGTTCACCGAGCCGTTTGGCGACCAGGCCTTCGAGCCCCAGTTTGCACCCTTTCTCGAAGACCTCGTTGCCGTCCGCCGCCAGTGCTTCAACGTACATAAAGGTTTCGGGTGCGTCCTTCAGGAGCCGCTGCAGCAGGCGCTTGCGGTCCTCGTACGCGGCGCCACGCAGATCGTAGCCGTCGAGGTACAGGAGATCGAAGGCGTGGTACCGCACACGCTTGCTGCGCTTTCGGCCGAGCTCTCTCCTGAGCTGCTGGAAGTCTGGCAAGCCGCCACTGCCGTACACCACCGCTTCGCCGTCGATGATCGCGCTGTTTGCCTTGAGCAGCTCGGCGCTCGCTGCGATCGAGGAGAACTGTTCGGTCCAATCTAGGCCCGTGCGCGAATAGACTTTGATGTCGCGAGCTTCAAGATGCAGTTGCGCACGGTAACCGTCGGCCTTGATCTCGTAGACCCACTCTTCGCCGCGAGGCGGCTTCTCCCGCAATGTGGGATCACACGGCTCGATGTAACCAGGGATAGCAACTTTGATGGCGCCGTGGACACGCGATACTCCCGAACGAGACTGACGCAACGCCACGGCACACATGCCGATTCAACGCCGTCGCCCTGATTCGTTCCGTGTCTCGCTGAGGACCCGTTCGGAACGCGGGTTGTCTCCGAGCGTTGGCGGCTGTGGGCGCGGGTAGGAGCGGTGCGATGATAGAATCGGAAGACCCTGCTGGAGAAATGTCCCCAATGCGGTGCATGGCCTATGGCGGCAAACATCCAAAGGTCTGCTTTCGCGCTACGCGAAATCCAGTCAGGTGTCCGAGGTGCCAGGCGGAGGAGGCCGGCCGGCTCCGTCGACCAACGTCCCTGCTGCGCGCTGCCTGACACAACGCGGCCGAAGCAGCGGGGGTCCTATCACCGTCGCCTTTCGAGGTGCCGGGTTCTCGCCCGGCGGCGAGATCAGACTGACCAGGCTCGATCCCAATGATTGCCACGAGCAAGGTGAGTAGCTCGCGCGCTTTCAATCCACAGCATCGGGCGACTGGAACGTAATTGACTTCCGGCTTTTGCTCCCTGGTAGTCGGAGGGAAGTGCGATGAAATCGACGAGCGCTCTCGCATTGGCACTTGTCGTCTCGACAGCGACGGTCTCGGCGCAGCCGGTGCGATGGACCAAATACACCATTCCCCAGACCGGCACCTCGATGGATTTCCCATCTTCAATATTCACGGAAGAAGCTGGCCGACCCGACGGCTACGGGCAACGGTTCCGAACCGCCGACGGGCGTGCCGACATCACGATCCAGGCCGCGCCCAACGTCGAGAACGATTCACCCGCGGCCTTTCTCGCGAAAAAGCACCCGCCTTCACGCATTCAGTACAAGCGAGTGACACCACGGTTCTTTGCGGTCTCCAGCTACAAGGGCGACAAGGTCTGGTACAACCGCTGCAACTTCTCGGGGCGGCTGATCCATTGCGTGTTGATCGACTATCCCGCCGAGGAAGAGCACGCCTGGGACAACATCGTCACTCGAATGAGTCTGTCGCTCAGCGGAAGGTAGTTGGCTCGCGCGGCACTTCCTCCGCGCATCCCTTCACAAGGTGCTCAGGTCCTCCGGCACGTCGCCGAACTTGCGGATCACGGTTGCGTCTCCGAATTCGCCCGTAGCCGGATCCCCGCTGCGGCTGAAGGCCACCGCGCCGACAATGCCGGGCTTTCGCGAAAGCGCCGCGGCTTTCATCACGGCGGCGTTGGGATCGAAGCATTCGACGGCTTCGCCGGCAGCGACACCGTCATCCGAAGGAATGAACGGCAGAGCCACATAGTAGGGTCACCGCGGGCATGTCAGTCGTACCAATCCTTCCGGTCGCGCGGTACGTCGAACCGGCCGCGCGAATAGCCGGCAGAAATCGAAGCCCGCAGCTCTTCGACCTGCGCCTCCAGGAAGCCATTCGCGATGATGAGCGCCTTGAGAGCTTCCCGGGCGTCGCCCCCACAGGCCGCAATCGCCTGGTCGGCGGCGTCCTCCAGGTCGAAGCTGGCCGGTTCGGATGCCATGGGTTGGGTCATCGCGGCATGTTCTCATTTTGTTCGTAAGAGTCAAGACTGCCCGCCACGTCTGCCAGGCGCTTGACCGGGTGGCCTCAATTTGGCGGTGGACGCCTGCGGGCAGTGTCGGAACTGTGTCGCGCCGTTCGTCTTGACTCCAAGTCCCCGTACCTGGAGTGTTGCTTAATCATGGCCCCCCGCGCGAACTGGAAAGGCTTCCTTCGGCTGTCTCTCGTCACCTGTCCGGTGGCGCTCTACCCGGCGACGTCGGAAAGCGAGAAGATCTCCTTCAACCAGCTCAACCGGCAGACCGGCCATCGTATCAAGTACCTGAAAGTCGACGCCGACACCGGCGACGAGGTCCCGAACGAGGACATCGTGAAGGGCTACGAGCTCGAGAAGGGCCAGTACATCGAGGTCTCCAAGGAGGAGCTCGAGGAGATCGCGCTGGAATCCGCGCGCACCATCGAGATCGACGAGTTCGTCGCGCAGCGACATCGATCCGCGCTATCTGGTTAGGCCCTACTACATCCGTCCGGACGGCAAGGTCGGGCACGACGCCTTCGCCGTGATCCGCGAGACCATTCGCGAAATGGACAAGGTCGCCATCGGCCGGGTCGTGCTGACCAACCGCGAGCACATCATCGCGCTGGAGCCGATGGAAAAGGGTCTTGTCGGCACGCTGCTCCGGTATCCGTACGAAGTGCGCAGCGAGCAGGAGTATTTCGACGAGATTCAGGATGTGAAGGTCACGAAGGATATGCTCGATCTCGCCAGGCACATCGTGAACCAGAAGCGGGCAGCTTCGAGCCGGAGAAGTTCGAGGACCACTACGAGTCCGCGCTGATCGAGCTCATCAACCAGAAGCGCGCCGGCGAGGCGATCACGCCGAAAGACAAGCCGGCGGCGACCAACGTGGTCCATCTGATGGAGGCGCTGCGCCGAAGCGTGGGTCAGGACGCCGCGCCGGTGAAGGCGAGCAAGGCCGCCAAGAAGCCGCGGAAGGCGGCGGCCGGCCAGAAGGAAATGCTCATGCCGATCGCGGGCAAGAAGTCGGCGAAGGAGATCGCAGCGAAGAAGCCGGTCGCGGGAGCGCGGCGGAAGTCGGCCTAGTACGTCCGGTCGGCCGCAGGAGTTCGAGCTCGTGAAGATCAACCTCGTTCACGGGAACTCGGACGCGTGTCCGAAGTCTCTCGAAATTCCTCATCCATCGTACTCCGATATTTCGACATGCGCATATTGCGCTGCGGAACCTTCGCGGTCTTTGCGACATCGCAAAGATCTGCGCGGGGCTTCGATTAGCTTACCGCCATCGCTTACACCGGATGCGCCGGGCTCTTGAGGCGCGCCGTTCCGCGCCCTACCGAGCGGATGAAGAGACGATCATGATCGGCGGCAATATCTCCCGGTGGACCATGGCCTACTTCGCCGCGGCGTTGACCTGGTTGCTTGCCGCGCTCGCGCTGATGACTCTCGGCATCGGCCATCCTGCGACGGACGTCGCGGCACCGGACACGCTGATTCTGGTGCATGTGATCTGCGTCGGCTGGCTCAGCACCGCGATGTGCGGAGCGCTTTTTCAGTTCGTTCCCGTCCTCCTCGTCAAGCCCCTCTTCTCCGAAAGACTGGCCTTGCCAGCATTGGGCTTGCTGACCGCGGGGCTTATCGCGTTGCTCGCCGGGTTCATGGCGCTGAGTGGCCGCCTGCCTTCCGCCCCTTGGCTTCTACCGCTCGGGGCCGTGCTGCTAGTCGCCGGCTTCGGGCTCGTCGTTGTGGATCTCGGCTTGACGGCTTGGCGGCGCCCGACCGGGCCGGCTCGGTTCGTCCTCGCGGGCCTCGCGTCTCTTTCCGCGACCGTCGCGTTCGGTGCGGTGTTCGCGTTCGCGCTGGGCGGATCGGCGGGAAGGATTGGCGAGGCCGTCATGGAGCGCGGCATCCCGCTGCACGCGATCGCCGGACTGGGCGGTTGGCTTACGTTGACGGCCATGGGCGTCAGCTATCGACTGCTCTCCATGTTCATGTTGGCTCCGGACGTGGAGGACCGCCAGAGTCGCCAGACGCTCGCGGCCGGCGGGCTCGCGGTCGCAGCAGCCGTTGGTGGCGGAGCGTTCGCGATCGGGCTCGGGATAGGACTGAATGCCGTGCTTTCTGTCGCCGCACTTCTCGGCCTGACATGCGCCGCGCTCTACGGGCGCGACGTTGCCGGTGTCTTCAGGAGCCGCAAGCGACGTCGCCTTGAGCTGAACATACGGATGGCAATGCTGTCGTTCGCAAGCCTGGGAGGGACGGCCGTGCTGGGGATCGCGCTCGCTTCGATAGGGACGCTGCCCCTGCATTTGGGCGCGTTCGCGTTCCTCACGGTGTTCGGCTGGCTGTCCGGCCTGGTGCTCGCCAAGCTCTACAAGATCGTCGCCTTTCTCACCTGGCTCGAGACCTACGGCCCGGTGATGGGACGAGCGGCGACGCCCCGCGTCCAGGATCTGGCCGCAGAGCAGAGGGCGACGAAGTGGTTTGCGATCTACTATCTCGCCGTCTGGGCAGGAACGCTCGCCCTTCTGACGGGGGAACCGAGCGCGTTCCGGATAGCCGCGGCCGCGATGACAGTTGGCGTCGTCGGCATCATTCACGAAATCATTCGAATTCGGCGACTGGAAGATGTGGCATTGCCGCTGCGCCTGCCGGCCGGCGCTGTCGCGCCGCATCTGTTGTTCGCCAAAACCTGAGGAGATCGCAATGACCGCTTACCTGGAAGTCGATGTCCGTCCGATCCTGCGCGCCGGGGGCGAGCCGTTTTCGGCCATCATGGCTGCGCTCGAGCGTTTGGAAGAAGGGCAGGGCCTGCGCCTTTACGCCACCTTCAAGCCGGTCCCGCTGTTCGCCGTGATGGCCGACAAGGGCTTCGCTCATTCGGCGAGCGCGATGGAAGGCGGCGAATGGGAAGTGCTGTTCACGCCTGCGGCAGCGAAGCCGGCCCAAGTTGCTGCCCCCTCGAATGGCTTCGACTTCGGTGCCTGGCCTGATCCCCGCGTCAAACTGGACAATCGCGACCTCGAGCCCCCAGAGCCGATGGTCCGGATTCTGGCCGCGGCCGATCAGCTCGGCCCCGGCGAGACGCTCGCGGCGCTGCTGCGGCGAGAGCCAGTGTTCCTGTTTCCACAGCTCGAAAAGCGCGGCTTCCGCTGGCTCGGCGGATTCACACCCGATGGCGCTACCTACGAGCTCACGGTGAGGGCGCCCTCGTGACGGACCAGCTGGTCGAACGCGTCCGCGAGGCGCTACGCGTCGTGATCGATCCCGAGTTGGGTGAAAACATCGTCGATCTCGGTTTCGTCTACGATATTGCAGTCGCAGGCGGTGCAGTCCGCATCACGATGACGGCGACAACGCCGGGATGTCCAGCGACCTCCTTCTTGAAGGAGGGGGCGCAGGCGGCGGCATCCGCCGTCCCAGGGGTCGTCTCCGCCGACGTGACAATGACGTTCGCGCCGGCCTGGACGCCTGACCTTATCGCGCTGGCAGTCCGGGCCTCGCTCGGCTTTGCGGCTGTGAACTGAAGGCGGGCCATGGCGATCACCATCGAGATCGATCACGCGAAGACCAGGGCCAGGGCCGCCGCGGCAGCCGGACTGCCGGTCGTGCCGCAGGCCGTCAAGGGTCCGATCCGGAGGCTGAAATGGGCCATCCTGCTGCTGACGCTCTCGATCTACTACGTCACGCCGTTCATCCGCTGGAATCGCGGGCCGAACGCGCCCGACCAGGCCGTGTTGCTCGATTTTGCGAATGGGCGGCTCTACGCGTTCTTTGTCGAGATCTGGCCGCAGGATCTTTATCTTGTCACCGGCCTTCTGGTGCTCGCGTCGACCGTCCTGATTCTTGCGAATGCGCTTGCGGGCCGCCTCTGGTGCGGCTTCGCATGTCCTCAGACGGTCTGGACCGACCTGTTCCTGCTTGTCGAGCGCTTAATCGAGGGCGACAGGCGCCAGCGCCTCAAGGACATCGGAGCGCCTCTCACGGCGAAGCGGACCCTCCAGACCGTCGCCAAGCACGGGACCTGGCTTCTGATCTCGCTGGCGACGGGCGGCACACTGATCTTCTATTTCACCGACGCGCCCGATCTGCTCAGCGGTCTGATCGTGGGCGAGGTATCGGCCAACGCCCTCACCTGGATCGCGGTGTTCGCGGGTACGACGTACGGACTGGCAGGCTTTGCGCGCGAGCAGGTCTGCACGTTCATGTGCCCATGGCCACGCCTGCAGGGTGCGATCTGGGATCCCGAAGCCTATACGGTGAACTACCGCGATTACCGGGGCGAGCAGCGGACTTCCGCGAAGAAGGCGGCCGAGTTGCGCCTCCGGGGGGAGCCGGCAGGCGATTGCGTGGATTGCGGCCAGTGCGTGGCTGTCTGCCCGATCGGGATCGACATACGGGAAGGCCCGAACTTCGCTTGCATCAACTGCGGTCTCTGCGTCGATGCGTGCGACGGCGTGATGACGAAGCTCGGGCGCCCGCGCGGCCTGATCGACTACGAAAGCTGGACCAACATCGAGCGGGGGCGCAGCAAGGAGGCTCCCCGCAACCGCCTGCTGCGGCCGAAGACGATCGGTTTGACCGCGGCATGCATTGCGCTGGCGGGCACGATCGGCCTTGCGTTCGCCACGAAGACCACCGCAACGCTCTCGGTCCAGCACGACCGCGATCCGGTCGCAGTCCGCCTGTCGGACGGCTCGGTGCGCAATGCCTACACGGTGAAGCTGCTCAACAAGTCGGCGAGTGCCCATCGGTACACGCTGTCCGTCGCCGGCATAGACGCGAAGCTGTCCATCGTCGGCAACGAGGGCCTCTCTCCCGTCGAGGTAGCGCCGGATGCCTCGGAGCAGTTGCGAGTGACCTTGACGGCTCCGCAAGCGGGGCAGCTGGATGTCGTGTTCACCGCGCGTGACGAGACCGGCGGCGCGCTCTCGGCAACGGATCGATTCGTCGAGCGGTAGGCTCGACGGTCCTGCCACAGCGCGGCACCCGCCCTTAGGAGATCTGTGCGTCCATTTCGCATGACGGCCTTCGGCGAAGGCCTTGTGCCGGAGGCTGGCGCGCAACTAAGCTGAATGGCAGGGGGAAGACAAATGTCTGTGCTTCAGGGGATCCGGAAGGCGTGCCCTTCGTGCGGGAGGCCTATGCAGCTTGCCCCCGGCGCGGGCGGTCGCGATCAGTACGTCTGTTCGCGCTGCGAAGACGATCCGCTGCACGACCCGGCCGCTCTCAAGTGGGCAAATAGTCCGCTGAAGGCGCCGGTGGGCCCCGAGACATGAGCGGCCCTCGGCGGCAACGGCTACTACGGGTCGCGGCGCTCCCGGTGCCGGAACGGATCGGCGGCGTCGTCATGACCTGAGCGGCTGCTGAAGAACATCAGGGCCATGAGCCCGCACCCGACGAGAAGCGAGAAGAAGGTGCCTAGCCCCAACGCGATCCACCCGTGCTTGCCCATCTCGACGCCGCTGCTCGCACTCCACACCGACACGGCCCAGACGCCTGTGAGGATCAATACGGCGCCCAGGGCGACCAGCAGGACGATTTGACCGGTACTGAGACCTCTCATCGCTGCACCTATTCGTGCCTGGACTGGGTGAACTGCGAACGCGAGCAGGCGTTCCGGTGTGCGGTGCGGGCGGCTCCCGAGCAGGCGGGATGGCCGCGTCTCATGAGCGCCACCAATTGTTGGCGGCGGCGACCGTCTGGAAGTGGACCGCCACCACGTGGGATGTTGCGATCAGTTGCTCCGAGTCCTGCTCATATGCCGCGCGCAGACGCGTACGGACCTCGTCCGATGGCTGCGTGATCTTCACCGCCATTCGTGAGAGCTTTACGGCCAGTTCGAAGCCGGCCTGGGGTGTATCGGTCTTCAATGACGGTAGCCAATTTTCGCTCATGTGCCGCATCCTTTGTTGGGGCTGGAGTGCTCACTGCGTCAGCTTGACGGGCGCCTTGTCGAAAGTGTGCAGGTAGGCGATCAGGTCCTTGATCTTCTGCTCGTCCTTGATGCCGGCGAACGCCATTTTGGTGCCCGGGATCTTGGCCTTGGGATCCTTGATGTATTCTGAGAACGTCGCCTCGTCCCAGGTGATGCCCGACTTCTTGTTGGCTTCGGAATAGTTGTAGCCATCGACGGATCCCGCTTTCCTTCCGATCAGCCCGTTGAGCACCGGGCCGACTACGTTCTTGGCGGTGTCGCCGACCTGGTGACAGGCCTTGCAGACGGCGAAGACCTTCTCGCCCGCGGCGGCGTCCTGGGCGCCGGCTTAGCCGAGACCCGCTGCGAGAAACAGGGCCACAAGTGCTGTCCGGTTCATCAAGTTCTCCTTTTCCTTAGGATTGAAGTCGATCGATCAAGCGGTGATTTCGGATGACACGCCCGCAGCATCGATGAGATGCACGCGATCGACGCCGACGTATGGCAGCAGCGAACGGATTCGCTCCTCCGGCATCAGGCTGAACGCGGTCGAGAGTGCATCGGCTGCAATGGCGCTTCGAGCGACGGTCGTCACGCTTTGATAACGATGGGCGCTGCCTCCGGTCGCCGGATCGAACAGGTGGTTGAAGCGGCCTTCGGCATCGAACCGGAACCCGTAGCTCCCCGAGGTGGATACCGCCCGGTCGACGATCGGAACGATCGTGGCGGTGCGGCTCGCGACCTCCGGATCGGCGACGCCCACTTCCCAGGGGCGGCCGTCTGGCCGCGCGCCGATGGCGCGGGTCTCGCCCATGTCCACCAGACTCTGCGAGATGCCCTGGGCCTGTAGCAGCTCGACGACCTTGTCCGTCACGTAACCCTGCGCGATCCCGTTCAGGGTCAAGGTCATTCCGCGAGGCATCGCGATACGGTCGCGGCTGACCGACAGACGGCGGTGGCCCACGCGCCGGAGCGCGGCCTGGATCGCCGCCGGCGGCGGACCGGCGGGATCCGCCCCTTTTTGCGCAAAGTGGTCCTGATAGACCTCCCACAAGGGCTGCACCGTCGGATCGAACGCGCCTTCGGTCAGCGCCGAGTAGCGCTGCGAGGCCGTCAGCAGTTCGACCATTTCGGGGGTGGGGCCGACGAGGATGCCGGTCCGGTTCAGTTCGGCGAGAGCGGAATCCTTCATGTAGAGACTGAACTGCCGCTCGAGCCGCCGCGCCTCGGCGCACGCCAGCGCGATCAGCCGCTCCGCCCGGCTGCGGTCTTCGTCGTGGATCTCCAACGTCGCAACCGCGCCCAGCATCGTGCCGCGCCAGGTGACCGGCGCGACCTCTGCACGAGCGGGATGACTTGAAGACAGCGCGCCGAAGCCCGCTGCCGCCGCGCTGATCCGGATGAAGCGTCGCCGCGTCAGGGTTGGCATCATGGCGTCCTCCTCGATCGTTCGCCCGACGCCGCTTCCGCCGCTTCGTCGGCCGCAATGGCGCCTGTGACATTCGCGGACGCCAAGACATAGTCTCGCGGCACCTCGTCGAAACCGACGATCCTGCCGCCGTTCTGAGCAGCGAATTTCTCCGCCGCCGCCCGCTCGGAAAATGGAACGGCCTCGTCTCCGCCCATGCCGCTCTTGGCCCCGCTCTCGATCACGAACAGCGCCTTGCGCGCCTCGATCCAGTTGTCTGCGCCGGGCTTGTGCCAGTCGGGCGCCTTGCCCATGTCGGACACGTAGATCGCCAAAATGTCCTTGGGCTCATCGGGCAGCATGGTAAAGGCGATGGTGTCTCGCACCGACGAGAACCACACGGGCTCGATGAGCCTCGCGGCAAAGATATGGCCCTTCGGTCCCGGGTGCTCGAGCACGTTCATGCCGCAGTAATGGCCGATGTCCTCCGCCGTCATCCGATGCGGCGGCGGGATCTTGGCAGTCTGCTTGTCGTTGCAGCCCGCGAGCGCGAACGGCACGAGCAAGGCGAGAAGTATCGTTCGGCGCCTCATAGCTCCCTCCGCGAGAAGGCGAGCGCGGCCAGCCCCAGTGGCAGCAGCGTCCAGCAGAGCAGGGCGGTCAGAAGGACCGGTATCGTCAGGGATGTGCTTTGAGCGAGGCCCGCCATGCCGGCGAAGGTGCTGACATTGGCGAATCCGGTAAGGTTGATCAGCCGGTAGGCGTCGGTTGGATTCGACAGGAGCATGGCGTTGAGCGCGGCCGCGGAGATGCTGCGTCCCTGATCGAGCGCAAGCACGCCCAGCAGCGCCATGTCGTAGATCAACACCAGCAGCAGCCACAATCCGATGCAGACGCCGGCAGCCGTTCCCCGGTCGCGCACCAGCGCGCTGACCAGATATCCGATCGCGACAAAGGCGGCGCCCAGCAGCACCGAGGAGCCCACCATCGCCGCGAAGGCCAGGAGACTGTCGCCGTCGATCGGGCTGCCCGTCGCCGCCAGCGCGCCGACCGCTGCGCCGTAGCCGAGGCACGTCGCAAATGCGAGGACGGCGAGGTGGCCCAGGAACTTGCCGAGCAGCACCTGCCATCGCGCGACCGGATAGCTCAGTAGCAACAGCATCGTCCCCCGTTCCATCTCGCCGACGATGGCGTCGTGCGAAATCAGCAGCGCGATGAGGGGAACGAGAAAGATGGTCAGGCTCGACAGGCTGACGACGACCACGTCCAGCGTGCGGACGCCGACGTTCCCGATTGGTGCGCTGCCGAGAAAGGACAGTGACAGGGCGAGCCCGGCGAGCAGGAGCGTTGCGGCAAGCACCCAGCGATTGCGGATGGCCTGGTGGATTTCCTTGGCGGCGATGATCAGGACGTTCATGGCGCCTGCTCCGATTGCCGAAGGAAATGAGCATAGAGCTCGTCGAGGGTCGGCGGGACCACGTCGACGTCCTCGACGGAATTGCCGGCGGCCGTCGCACGATGCAGAAGCTCGATCTTCCGCTCCGGCGCGGCGTCGATCTCGACGATGTGACCGTTCAGACGGCGGCAGGTCGCGTCTTGCGGAGCCCAGCCCGGCATCTCGCTCGGCGCGAGGCCCGCCACCTTGAGGCGGATCCTGGTGGGCAGCCGGGCGAGACGACGCAGCTCGTCGATCGATCCGTCCGCGACCTTGATGCCGCGATTCATGATGATGACCCGGCCGGCGCGCTCCTCGAGCTCGGTCAGCGCATGTGACGACAGCAGCACCGTGGAGCCGCCGGCCGCGAGCCGCGCGATGATGTCGTAGAAGGTCTGTCGCAGCTCCGGATCGAGGCCTGTGGTCGGCTCGTCCAGCAGCAGCACGCGCGGCTGGCCAAGCAGCGCCTGCGCGAGCCCTAGGCGCTGACGCATGCCCTTCGAATAGGTGCTCACCCGGCGGTGGCTGGCGGCTCCCAGCCCGACGGCGTCGAGCAGCTCCAGGCCCTTGGCAACCGGCTCTCGCTTCAGCCTGGCGTAGAAGGCCTGCGTCTCGCGGCCGGTCAAAGCGGGATCGAAGGAGACGTTTTCCGGCAGATAGCCGAGCTGTCGGCGGCCTGCGAATTCGCCGGCGGCGGGATTGTCTCCGAGAACCTCGATGGCGCCGCTGGTCGGCCGGATCAACCCGAGCATGAGCTTCATGAGCGTGGTCTTGCCGGCGCCGTTGTGGCCGATCAAGGCGACCAGCTCGCCTCGATCGAGCGTGAACGAGGCGTCGCGTACGGCCTTGATTTGGCCATACGCCTTGGTGACGCCGCTGATGCGTACCGTGCTGGTCATCGCGCTTCCTTCGGCGCAGCGCTCTGCGGTGGCGACACCAGCGGATGGCTGTCGACCACGCCGCCCGGCAGCAGTGCCGGAAACTGTGCCTGCGCCCAGCGGATCACCTGGACGGCGGGGCTGTTGATCAGGACCTTGGCAGCGGGCGCAGTCCACAGCACGCGGTCGATGAGGTCGTTCGGCCGGTACGCCATGTCGGCGATACCATCTCCGTTCAGGTCGAATGCCGGGTTATCGCTCCAGTAGTTGCCGCGCCCCCCGATCGACCAGTCGAGGTGCCGGGTGCCGACATATTTCACCTGGTTGGCGTTGCCGACGAAGGCGTTGCCCGTGATTTCGTTGCCTTCGGAGCCGGCCGTGAAGTGCACGCCGATGGCGCAGCGTTCGAACCAGTTGTTGCGGAATTTGTTGTGATTGGTGTTGTAGATGAACACGCATTTCTCCGGGCCGCTCTTGAGAGCGTTCTCCCGTTTCGGCTGCGGAAGCATGCCTCGCTCGTCGTCTGGACTGTCCTCCGTCCTCTGTATGATCGGGCTCAGCGGGCCGCCCGTGACCCGGTTATCGTTGATCTGGGCATAGTTCGCGTAGTTGAAGAGAAATCCATAGTCGCGATCATGATCGGAGGAGTTGCCGCGGATCACCAGGCGGTTCGAATACATGATGGCGTAACCGACGTGGTTGCCGATCGAAACGTTGCCGCTGACTTCGCTGTCGTTTGTGTACATGTAGTGGACGGCGAAGCGAACCTGCTCGAAGCGATTGTCGAGGAAGCGGTCCTTGCTGCTGGAGATCGAGAAGATGCCGTCGCGGCCGTAGCGGAACGTGTTGTTTGCGATGGTGACGTCGGGCGCATTCCACAGCGAAACGCCGTTGCCCGCCTCGCTGAGACGTCCGCCGCGCAATCCCTCGATCTCGTTGCGGACGACGCGGGAGCCGCGGGCGCCATGCACATAGACGCCGAAGAGGTTTCCGACCAGCCGGTTGTCCTCGATCTTCGCACGTTCGGCTGTCTTCTGCAGGAAGATCCCGGAGTTCATCGCCTGCAGATCGCGGCCGGAGCCCCGGACGGTCACGCCGCGGATGGTCACATCCGGCGCGGTTACCGTGACGACGTTACCGGCACCGCCGCCGTCGAGCACGGCGCCGGGGTGTCCGGCCAGCACAAGGGGACGATCGATCCGGATCGCACCGCTGTAGTCTCCCGAAGCAAGTTCGATCACGTCACCGTCGCGGGCACGATCCAGCAACGCTTGCAGCGGCTGGCCTGGCACAGCCGTCAGCATCTCCGCATTGGCAGAGCCGGCCAATCCGGCGGCGACGAGCGCCGCCGGAAGCATGTGTAGCGAAAGACGCACGGCGTCGCTCCCGATCAGACCGATTTCGGCTCGACGAACATGCGGCCCTTCATCTCCATGTGCATGGCATGACAGAACCAGGAGCAGTAGTACCAGTACACGCCGGGCTTATCGGCACTGAACGTCACCGATGCCGTCGCCATCGGTGCGACCTCCATCTGGATGCCGTAGTTCACGACACTGAAGCCGTGGGTCAGGTCTTCGACCGCGTCGATATTGGTGATGTAGACGGTGACCTGATCGCCCTGCTTGACCTGGAACTGCTCGAGCCCGAACGCCGGAGCCGTCGAGGTCATGTAGACCCGCACTTTGTTGCCGTCGCGGATGACCTTGGAGTCACCTTCCAGGTCGATGCCGTCAGCCTTGGCCTGCTTGACTGCATCCGCAAACATCGGATCGGCGCGATCCCAGATCGAGATCGGATTGATCTTGGAACGGTGCACGATGGTGGCGTCATGGGGCTCCGCAAAGCTCGGACCATCGTGGACCAGCTTCATCTGGTCGCCCGAGATGTCGATCAACTGATCGTTCTCCGGCTTCAGCGGGCCCACGTTGAGGAAGCGATCCTTCGAGAACTTGTTCAGCGAGATCAGCCATTTTCCGTCGGCCTCCTTGGTCTGCCCCATCGAGGAGTGGTTGTGACCGGGCTGATAGTGCACGTCGAGCTTCTGGATGATGGGATCGACCTTCTCGCCCTTGAACGCACGTTTGGCCAGGTCGATGTTCCACTTGCAGACCTGGCTGTCGAGGAACAGGGTGGTGTAGCCGTTGCCCTTCCCGTCATAAGCTGTATGCAGCGGTCCGAGGCCGAGTTCGGGCTCGGCGACGACGACGTCGCGCGGCTTGATCTTGTCGTCGAACAATTGATCGAACAGCCGCACGTCCATCACGGTGACGGTCGGTGAGAGCTTTCCGGCCGCAACGATGTGGATCCCGTCAGGAGCGGTGTTCATGCCATGCGGATTGTTCGAAACCGGAACGTAGCGCGTGTAGGGTGAGCCCTTGCGGCCGTCGATGACCGGCACGCCTTTCATTTCCTTGAAGTCGCCCTTTTTCACGGCCTCTTCGATCCGCTTCAGGTTGAAAATGACGACCCAGTCCTGCTCGTTGGCGGTCATTTCGGCGAGGGTGACGCCTTCCTCCGCGTTATAGCAGGTCGAGAAGGCGTATTTGCCCTGGTAGTCGGCATCGACGTTGTCGAGATTACCGTCGACGATCACCTGCCAGGCGACCTTCATCGTATCGCCGTCGATCGCCGAGAAGATCGAACGGTACTGCTTCCTGTCGTCGAGGATCTTGCCGTCGTTCGGCAACGGAACGGCGTCCTCGCCGTTGGCGAAGACATAACCCGTGCGCGGATATTTCTGCACGCGCAGGCCGTGCACGGTGTGCTGGTTTGGCAACTCGATGATCTTGTCGCACTTCATGACGTCGAGGCGCACCCGCGCGACGCGGCTGTTGGCCTTGTCGTTCATGAAGGCGTAGCGGCCGTCATAGGTTCCATCGGTGAACGAGATATGGGGATGATGCAGATCGCCGTTCATGTAGGTGCCGCCGCGGCTCTTGAGAAACTCGCGCGTCTCCGGCTGCAATCCTTCTGTCAGAACCTTCAGGCTTTCATTCGTCTGTCCCCAGCCGGTCGCGCTGCAGCGGTTGAACACCGGGACGCG
This sequence comes from Bradyrhizobium sp. WSM4872, assembly GCF_055811715.1. Lineage (NCBI taxonomy): Bacteria > Pseudomonadati > Pseudomonadota > Alphaproteobacteria > Hyphomicrobiales > Nitrobacteraceae > Bradyrhizobium > Bradyrhizobium sp. WSM4872. Next base: position 114,837 of record NZ_JBVVPT010000022.1, read on the forward strand.
CATCAGTTCCCGCATCGACGGCAGGCCGACGATACGCATCTCGCCGGACTGGCCGCTCGAGAAGAAGACATAGTATTCGTCGAGTTCGCCCGGCGCGACTTCCGTCTTCTGCACAGCCGGACGCGCCGGCGGCGCCTTGGGCGCGCCAGCTTTAGTCTGCGCGTCGGCAACCGAGACGAAGCCGCCGTCCTTCATCACAGCTCCGCCGGCGAGTCCAACGCTTGCAGCCGCGGCCGTGGTCCCCAGCAGGGTTCGTCGGCTGACGCCCTTTGCGTTTTCGTTGTCGCTCATGATGGTCTCCTCGGCTTTCGGTTTCAGGTTGCAGGTGGACTGATAGCGTCGTGGGGCGACGCGCGGACGGGTTTCCCGCCGGCGGTGATGACCGTGTCCGGACCCTTGCCGCCGGAGCGCATCGATGGCGACGACATCGCCTGGCGCTTTTCCCGCTTCAGCCGCACCTGGATCATGTGCGGGCAGCGGTGGTCGTCGAAATAGAGTTCCTGGCAGTGCATGCAGTAGATGCACTCATTGACGTTGATGTGACCTTCCGGATGGATCGCCTGCACCGGACACTCGTTGGCGCAGCGCTGACAGGGCGAGCCGCATTCCGGCCAGCGCCGCAGCCATTCGAACATGCGGATACGCCCCGGGATCGCCAGAGCCGCGCCAAGGGGGCACATATAGCGGCAGAAGAAGCGCTCGACGAACAATCCGGCGGCGAGCAGGGTCAGCGCATAGAGGACGAATGGCCACTCACGCGCGAACTTCAGGATGATGGAGGTCTTGAATGGTTCGACCTCGGCGAGTTGCTCGGCGAAGGCGGTAGAATAGAGGGACATGCCGAACAGGCCGAGGAAGATGATGTACTTGATCGGCCAGAGACGTTCGTGAAGTCCCCAGGGAACGCGGAATTGAGGCACCTTGAGCGCTTGCGCAACGTTGTTGAGCAATTCCTGTAGGGCGCCGAACGGGCAAAGCCAGCCGCAGAACGGTCCACGGCCCCAGAACAGCAGTCCGGCCGCAATCGATGCCCAGAGGATGAAGATCAGGGGAGCCGAGAGGAAGTAGTCCCAGCTGAATCCGGTCAATAGGGAATTCGCGAAGGTCAGGACGTTGACGACCGAGAGCTGAGCGTTCGCATACCAGCCAAGCCAGACAAGGATGAAGAGCAGGTAGCCTCGGCGCACCCAGACGTACACCGCGGGACGCCGAACCAGCACGTTCTGAAAAAAGAAGATGAGGGTGAGCGCGCCGAGCGCCACCACAGTCAAGCCGACCTTGACGGTGTTGGCGCGCCAGATCCGCATCCACAGCGGCTCCTCCTCGGACGCGGGCGGCGGCGTGCCGACTTCACGCGACTGGGCGACGGAAGCCGTCGATGGCTTCGAAGCTGCCGCCTGTCGAGGCTGCGCCGGGGGCGCCTGGCGCTTCAGGTAGGCCTCAGGAAGGGTATACCCGAGATCGAAGGTGACCAACGCCTTGTCCCGGGCGCCGACCACGCGCTGCACCAGGAGCCGCAGCACCCATGGTTCAATCGGATCGAACGCGAGTTCAGGCGGCACCGTGAATAGAGCGATTTCCGGAAAGTCGGGCGCACCCTCGGCGGCAAGGCTGCCGAGCCGCGTGTGATCGCGGTCGCGGAAGCGGACGCTATTGGTGTCCTGAACCAGTTCGATACGGTCGAAGATTCCGCCGCGAACGTAGGCGGCTCCCTTGAACGAGTAGCGGCCGGTTCCGGCGACGACGAGCGCCTGCTGGCCTGGCTTGAGGCGGGCCGCGAGCCGTTGATAGCCGTCGTCTCCGAGCAGACTGCGTCCGATCGTGGAAACGGCGACGTCGGCGACGTAGAGATCTATGAATGTGTCGTCGGGATCGCCTGCCTCCGGATGCGCGGTGGCGGCGGCGCTGCCGGTGTTTTCGAATGCCTTGTTGATATCCGCAAGCGAGAGGAAGAGCCGCCGGACCGAGCCGTCACCGAGGAGCGTCTGCCAATCGCGAACCTCGCTTATTCCGGGATCAATCACTTTCGACGCTTGCGGCGCTGCGCCGGCGGCTACATCGCCTTGGGCGCCGAGCCGGCCGCTCTTGATCAGCTTCGTCGCGGAACGGACGATGCTGTCGCCGAACACGAGGACGGTCACCGTAGCCCCGCTGACGATGTCGACCTGGGGCGCCTGCGCGGCACCGCGCGCCACCTCGCCCATGTCGGCGCCGATCAGCTTGTTGACGGCGTCCAGGATCCTCTTCTCCGGAATCCCGACGAGAACAATCGGCTCCTTGTGCTCGACGAGCTTGAACCCCTTGAGCACGCCCTTGGTGTCGATGCCGATCAGAACCTGGATCGGCTTGCCGGAATAGCCCGTGGCGTTGGCGAACTGAGAATTGAGGTAGACGAATCCCTGCAGCTGCTCGCCGCGATAGACCGGAACAATCGGCGGATCTCCCTGCGGCGGACCGAATCGGTCGGCGCCTTGGAAGAAGTCGGCGGGCGCGACCTTCGGCAGATAGGTTGCGAGATCGCCGGCCGCGAGCGCCGCATGTGCCCACAACGTCGCGCAGATCGCGACAATCACCGCGAAGGCTGCTGCAGATGCAGGCCGTCTGTGGGCGAAAAAACTCCGGACGATGGAGTACCTCAAAGCGGAACGGTTCTGCCCGAGCACGCTCATTCCATTCGAATTTTGATGTTTGATGTCCCGGGGTCGTCGTTGACGCCGGACAGGAGGATCGATTGAGCCAACGCAAATCGTGCTGCGTCAAGAGGGTCTATGTAATGATAGGAATGGCCTCGCAACTTGCGCTGCATCAAACAGCCGAGGAATATGATCATGCCGTTGCTGCGAACGACGCTCCTGAAGATGGAACCGGCAGGGACCCTGCAGTCGCTCGACGAACTGTTCGCGCTCGCTAACGCTATGGAGCAGGAAGCCGCGACCAAGTACGGGGAACTCGCCGAAGAGATGCGACGTCAGCATCGTGTCGACCTGCTGACGGTCTTCTCCGATTTGGCGGCGGCGGAGCGCGAACACGTCGATAGCGTGCAGCGCTGGTCGCAGTCGCGGCGAGGGAAGCGGCCGGATCCCGCCCTCGTTCGCTGGGAGGCGCCCGCAACGTTCGACAGTGACACCGCAGCCGAAATCAAGGCTTCGAACCTGATGACCCCTTACCGCGCGCTCGCGATGGCCGTGCGCAACGAGGAGCGCGCCTTCGCCTTCTGGTCCTATCTGGCCGCGTATTCGAAAGATCTCGAGATCAAGAAGGCTTCGGAGGCGATGGCCAAGGAGGAGCTCGGCCACGTCGCGACCCTGCGGAAAGAACGGCGCCTTGCCTATCATCGAGAGCCTGACGGGGCGCGGCCAGACGAAGCGCGCCTGCACGCGGAGCGGATCCAAGCGCGAAGGCTTGAGCTTTGTCTCGCGACGCACCTTGAGTCTCTCGAGCGGCGTCTGGAAGGCGCGGCTGCGGTACGCACGCGCGAGCTCCTCGAAAAGACGATGCGGATGGCAGACGAGGTTGGCGAGTTTGGAAGCCTCCCGGGCGCGCTCGAGCAGCGGGACGCGCAAACGATCGCGGAGGCGCTGGCCGACGCCTATCTCGAAGGCGCGGAGCGCTCAGACGGCGCCCGGCCCGTCGAAACCTTGCACCACCTGGCGGAGAGAGCAATCTCGAGGTTGGCCTGGCTGCGTTCGCTTGGCTCCGAGTGAGGCGCTTCCCCAGCACGCAGCAACTGCAGAAACTCGCCTTCTCACCCGCTATCGGCCAGAAAACCTCGCCAGTGCCGGCCGTAGGACCGGCGGACGACCTCCCGGCGGAATACTGGCGGGCACCCTTCGAGGACGCTCTACCTCACGGACACTTCCGGAGGCGCATAGGTAGGGCGTTCGTTGGCCTTAACGTAATCCCCTGCAGTGGCCAGACTTTGGTGCCCGGGAGAAGGTCCAGATCGAAGCGTCGCATCAGCGCCGCCAACACGATCGTCGCTTCCTGCAGTGCAAAGGATGATCCGATGCAGGTGCGGGGACCTGCGCCGAAGGGCAGGTAGGCGAAACGAGGGACTTCGCTTCTTGCCGGCGGCAAGAAGCGCGACGGGTCGAACATCTCCGGCCGGTCCCACAGGCGCTCGTGCCGATGCAGCACGTAAGGTGCGATGACGATCAGGGACCGGGCGCCGATCTCATGAGATCCCAGATTGTCCGGCCGTTCGGACATTCGGCTGAGCGCGGTGATCGGCGGATAGAGCCGCAGGGCCTCTTCCACGACCGCCCGCGTCACCAGGAGCCGATCGGCCAGCCCGGCCGTCGGGCCGCTCAATTCGCGCTCCGCTTCCTCTCGAACGCGCGCCCGCCACGCAGGCGCCTGCGAGAGCAGAAAGATCGACCACGCCAGCGAATTGGCAGTCGTCTCATGGCCGGCGGAGAGGAACGTGAGGATGTTCGACCTCACCTCGGCGACGCTCATCGGCTGTCCCGTCGAAGGATCGGGCGTGCGGAGCAGCAGTGTCAGGATGTCGTTCGGATCGTCCTTGCCGGCCGAGCAGGCAAGTCGACGGCGCCGCGCTTCGATGATCTCGTCGATTACGCGCTCGAAGTAGCTCATCGTCCGGCGCAGCCTCGCCCGCCCTGGGCGCGGCACGAATTCCGGAACGCCGAATAGATCGAGCGCGCCGATGCGTCCGATGACCCCGAAATAGGCGTTCATGGCCAGGCGAAATTCTTCAAAGTCTCCGCCGATCCCATCGGAGAAGATGGTCAGGGCCAGGACCTTGAGCGTGAGCAACGTCATCTCGGCGGCAGCGTCGACCACGGTACCGTAGCCGAGGCGGCTCCATTTGCCCGCGAGCTCGTCCGCCGCGGTTAGCATCGCCTCGCTGAAGGAGGCGACGGTCCGCTTTGCGAATAGCGGTGCCAAAGTCCGGCGCTGCACCTCCCAACGCCTTCCTTCCACGCTCAACAGGCCATCGGCGAGGCCCGAGGATAGGATGCGCCGCTGGATTGGGTCCTTGCGGTAGTTGTCCGCGTTGTCGAGAAGAACGCGCTTGATCGCGGCCGGGTCGTGAACCAGAAATGCCCGGGCAAAGGGCAGTCTGATCTTCGCAATCGGTTCACGGAAAAACTCGGCGCTCCAGCATTCGAGAGGGTTCCTTCTCAGGGTCTGGATGATCTCGATCAGCCCGAGCCGCCTCGGCGGCGGCACGGGAGCCGGCGGTCGATAGTCACTATCGGTCAGACTGCGATCCAGCATGGGCGCGGGCCGGTTCGGCGCCCGGGTCGGGCGAAGGTGGACGCCTCCGGGCGATTGTCCATCAGTTGGATGAACAGACCTTGACCGTCTTCATGCCGGTCCGCTTCCGCGCGTGTCTTGTAAATGGTGCCAGACCGGCTGACGACGATCATGGAGGTAGCGGTCGGCTTCTTGTCGAGGATCGTGCACTTCTTCGTCTTCATATCCTGAGCGATGTAGAATTCGTTGGCCGCTAGGGTCGGAGCCATGGAAGCTAAAACGAGACCTGCGGCAGCAAACGGCCTGAGCTTCATATCTTCCTCCTTGCGAACGCCGGCAGTTAGGCCGACAAGGAACAACAGGAAAAAACGGCAACTTGTTCCTAACCCGGAACACTGCGGGCACTCCCGCGGTTCCAGATCGAGCCGCCCGGACCCGCATCGTCGTCCCCCGCACGCTTTCCTCGCGAGCCGCTCCATCTCACCCGGGGAGCATCCGTTGCATCACGCGGTCGCGGTAAACGAAGATGTGCGCCAGCGCGGCAGCCACGTGGATCCCTATCAGCGCAAGCAACGACCACTCCGCCGCTTGGTGCAGCCCGTCGATAGCCTTTCCGGCGGCCGCGTTGTCGGACGCGAGCATCGGCAGCGGAACGAGGTAAAATAACTTCAGCGACCAACCGCGGTAAGACGCGAACAGCCAGCCGGTGAGGGTCGTCGCCAGCACTGAAATGTAGAGCATCCAGTGCACGACCTCCGAGCTCAGGCGCTGCCACGCCACAAGCGAGGTTTCCGGCGCAACCGGATGTGTCAATCGCCAGACGAAACGCACAACGATAAGCGCAAGGATTACGATGCCGATAGAGACGTGGAAGGTCATCGGAGCCCCCGGTCTCTGGCCGCGGTGGACGTCCGGCATCAACCAGCCGATCGGATACTGCACGGCCAGGAGACCGACGATCGTCCAGTGCAGGATTTTTGCGGTCCTCCCGTAGCGCAAGCACAGGGTGGTCATTCTAGGGTCCTCCGGTCGGTTTGGCCGTGCCAACAACGCCGGCTCTTCGGTGCCGTTTCTCGCTATCCGAGGAGATCGACGAGGAGCAGCGAAACCGTCGTGAACAGTCCCGCGACCGGCACCCACATCGGAACGAAGAATACGCCGGCAGGACGAGTCACTTCGGCTGCCTTGATCCGAAGCAGCGCCAGATTGACCAAGGCAAAGATTCCGAGCGTCAGGCGCGAAGTCCACTCGG
>NZ_JBVVPT010000023.1:0-15413 GCF_055811715.1 Bradyrhizobium sp. WSM4872
CGCCCAAACCCGCCGGAACCCCCGCCCAAAACGTCGCAGGAAAACCGCTGGACAGTATTTACCCAACGGGTTAATTTCTCGCCCAACAAGCAAGACGACCGGGAGTGAGACGTGGCTGAGCTGAAGCCGCAGAGTGCGGTGTCCAAGATGCTGAATGCGGCCTGGATCCGGCCGTTTTTGTTCCTGGTGTTCATCGTCGTGGCCTGGGATCTCGCCATCCGGCTGTTTAGGATTCCCGCCTACCAGATCCCTTCGCCGGGCGACGTCATTGCGGTGCTGCGCACCGATTGGCCGGAACTGCTGCGCCAGTCCTGGCCGACGACTTATGCGACCGTCTGCGGCTTCGCGCTCTCGGCACTGTTCGGTATTCCCATCGCGATGCTGATCGCGGGCTCCAAGACCGTGGAGAGCTATGTCTATCCATTGCTGGTGTTCTCCCAATCCGTGCCGAAGATCGCGATCGCGCCGCTGTTCGTGGTGTGGTTCGGCTTCGGCATCATTCCGAAAGTGATATCGGCGTTCCTGCTCGGCTTCTTTCCGGTGGTGGTCTCCGCCGTGCAGGGCTTCAAATCGGTCGATCCAGATATGGTCGATCTCGCCCGCGCCATGCAGGGCAGCCGCTTCCAGGTGTTTTGCGCGGTGAACCTGCCGCATGCGCTGCCCGCGATCTTCTCCGGCCTCAAGGTGTCGGTGACGCTCGCCGTGGTCGGCGCCGTCGTCGGCGAGTTCGTCGGCTCCAATTCCGGCATCGGCTATGTGATGCAGCGCTCGATCGGCACCTTCGACCTGCCGACGATGTTCGCGGCGCTCGTGATCCTCGCACTGCTCGGCGTCATCCTGTTCTGGATTGTGGACCGGATCGAGAAGCTGGTCATCCCCTGGCATGTCAGCCAGCGCGAGGACGTGATTTTCGCCTCTTAACAACAACCAAAGCAACGAACGGCCGCCAAAGGCCGACGCAAACAACGACAAGGGAGAGTGACGATGAAGCGGTGGATAGGAGCTATCTCGGCGGCGCTGATGGTGTTTGCGGCCATGCCGGCGCAAGCGGCCGACAAGGTCGTGCTGATGTTGAATTGGTACGTCTATGGCGAGCACGCGCCGTTCTATTACGGCAAGGCCAAGGGCATCTACGCCGCCGAAGGCATCGACCTCGAGATCCAGGAAGGCCGCGGCTCGGCCGCGACCACGCAGGCGGTGGCCGCCAAGACCGCCGATTTTGGCTATGTCGACGTGCCCACCATGATGCGTGCCGCGATCAAGGGTGCGCCAGTGGTTGCGACCGGCGTGCTGCTCCAGACCAGCCCGATGTCTGCCATGGGTTTTGCCGACAAGAACATCAGGAAGCCCGAGGATATCAAAGGTAAGACGGTGGCGATCACGCCGGCCGATTCCATGACCCAGATCTGGCCGTTGTTCCTGAAGAAGACCGGCCTCAAGGAAAGCGACTTCCAGACGGTGGCGGGCGATGGCCAGACCAAGCTCAACGCGGTCATCAACGGCCAGGCCGATCTCTTGCTCGGCTACGTCATGGACCAGTCGATGAAGATCAAGGACGCCACCGGCAAGGACGTCTATCCGATCAAGTTCGCCGACTACGGCATCAACATGGTCTCCTCGGGCATCATCGCCAACACTGATTATGTGAAAGCCAATGCCGATCTCGTCCGCCGCTTCATGTCGGCGACGACCAAGGCGGTCGAGGCCGCCGAGAAGGAGCCGAAGGCGGCAGCGCAGTCGATCCTCGATGCCAACCCCAAGGGCGGCAAGATCGATACGCTGACTCAGGGTTTTGAGCTGACCATTCCGCTGTACCGGACCGCGGAGACCAAGAGCAAGCGGCCGTTCCAGGTCACCGACCAGAACATGACGGACTCGGTCAACCTGATGGTCGAATATGGCGGGCTCGATGCCAAGGCCAAGGAGAACCCGAAGGCGTTCTACACCAACGACTATCTGCCGAAGAGCGGCTCGTGAAACCTGCGACGAACATGAGTGAAACCCTGCAGCCGGCCGCACATCTGAGACTGGTGAGCGACCGGGCTGCCGGCGATGCGTCGGGCATCAAGCTGTCAGGCGTGTCCAAGATCTACCGGACGCGCGACGGCGATGTGCCGTCGTTGCGGCCGCTCGACTTCCACATCAATGACGGCGAGTTCTTCGTCGTGGTCGGCCCATCCGGCTGCGGCAAGTCCACGCTGCTCAAGCTGATCTCGGGATTGCTGCCGCCGACCACGGGCGAGATCCTGGTCGAGGGCGAGAAGGTGACGGCGCCGCACGGCAATGTCGGCATCGTGTTCCAGAACGCGCTGCTGCTGCCATGGCGCAACATCCTGTCCAACGTGATGCTGCCGATCGACATGAAGCGGCTGCCGCGCCAGACATATCTCGACCGCGCCAAGGCACTGTTGAAGCTGGTTGGGCTCGAAGGTTTCGAGAAGAAGCTGCCGTGGCAGCTCTCCGGCGGCATGCAGCAGCGCGCCTCGATCTGCCGCGCCCTGGTGCATGATCCCCGGATCATGCTGATGGACGAGCCGTTCGGCGCGCTCGACGCGTTGACGCGCGAGCGCATGAATGTCGAGCTGATGCGGATCCAGCGCGAGACCAGGAAGACGGTCCTGCTGATCACGCATTCGATCCCCGAGGCCGTGTTCCTCGCCGATCGCGTGCTGGTCATGACCGAGCGGCCCGGCGCGATCGCCGCGATCTACGACGTGCCGCTGCCGCGGCCCCGTTCGCTGGACGTGATGGCCGACCCGGTTTTCACGGAGCTGGTGCAGCGCATCCGCAAGCACTTTTTCTCGCAAGGTTCGTTGGACTAAAGCCATGGCGCCGCGTCTGAAGCTGCGAGATATCGCGTTCTTCGAACGACCCGTGCATTTCGCGCGGCCGTTCCGCTTCGGCGCGATCACGATCAACGCGACGCCGCAGCTGTTCGTGCGGGTCGAGATCGAGGTCGAGGGCAAGAGCAAGGGCAGGGGAAGCGTGGTCGGCGCCAGCGCCGAGCTGCTGGTGCCGAAATGGTTCGACAAGCGGCCGGAGCTGTCGCCGGCGCAGACCGTCGATGACTTGCGCCGTTCCCTGGAGATCGCGCGGGGGCTTTATCTTGCGCGAACCGGATTTCTGACGGCATTCGATCTGCATGCCTCATGCATCGGTGCTCAGGTCGCGACATGTGCGAAGAAAAACATTCCGTCGCTGGCCGCAGTCTATGGACCCGCAGAAATCGACAAGGCGATCCTCGACGCGCTGCTCCGCGCCGCCGAGACCAATTTCTTCGACGGCATGGCCGGCAATATCGCCGGCATCGATGCGCGGCTTTCGCCCGACCTGAGGGAAGAGGATCTCACGATTTTTCTATCCGGCCGGAAGCCGTTGTCGCGTGTTGCCATCAGGCATACTGTCGGTCTCGACGATACCGTTGAAGGCGAGGGCGGAGTTGCAGATCCCCACGAGAACTCCGGTGCAAGATACTTCAAGCTGAAGCTGTCGGGGGACCCCGTCGGCGATGCGGCGCGGCTGGCGCGCATCGGCAAGGAGCTCGATGCGTTGGAGCGTGACTATAAGGTGACGCTCGATGCCAACGAGCAATATGCCGATCTCGCGGCGTTGCATGCGCTGATCGACCGGCTCGACCATGATTCCGCGCTGCGATCGGTTTCATCAAGGCTGCTCTATATCGAGCAGCCAATGCCGCGCGATGTCACGAGGCAGTCGCCGCTCGGCTCGCTCGCGGCGCGCGGCTTCATCATCGACGAAGCCGACGATACCTACGACGCGTTTCCCGCGGCCCGGGCGCTCGGCTATCACGGTATCTCCTCGAAATCCTGCAAAGGGCTTTACAAGTCCATCGTCAACGCGTTGCGCGCGGCGAAATGGAGCGTGGCCGGTGAAAGATTCTTCGTGACCGGCGAGGACCTGACCTGCCAGGCGGGCCTCGCCGTGCAGCAGGATCTCGCGCTCGGTGCCTTCATCGGCATCATCCATGCCGAACGCAACGGCCACCATTACGTCGATGGCTTCGGTGATACGCCCGCCGCCGAGGCCCAGGCTTTCGCGGCCGCGCATCCCGATCTCTATGCGGATGCAGGGCAGGGCATCCGCCTCTCCATTCACAACGGCGATCTCCTGACGGGATCGCTTCACACAACGGGCTTTGCGACGTCGGTCCATCCGGACTGGTCGGCGCTGCGCCCGCTCGAACAGCCAAAATCGCTTCAGGAGCAATCGGCATGACCACCCAACGCCTCGGCCTCATCATGAACGGTGTCACCGGCCGCATGGGCCTCAACCAGCATCTGATCCGCTCGATCGTCGCGATCCGAGAGCAGGGCGGCGTCCGCTTGAAGAACGGCGACCGCGTGATGCCCGATCCGATCCTGGTCGGCCGCAGCGCCGAGAAGGTCGAGGGGCTCGCCAAACGCTACAACATCACGCGCTGGACCACCGATCTCGATGCGGCGCTCGCCGACAAGAACGACACCATGTTCTTCGACGCTGCGACCACGCAGGCGCGCCCCGGGCTGCTGACCCAGGCCATCAATGCCGGCAAGCACGTCTATTGCGAGAAGCCGATCGCGACCAATTTCGAGGAGGCGCTCGAGGTCGTCAAGCTCGCCAATTCCAAGGGCGTCAAGCACGGCACGGTGCAGGACAAGCTGTTCCTGCCCGGCCTGAAGAAGATCGCCTTCCTGCGCGACTCCGGCTTCTTCGGCCGCATTCTCTCGGTGCGCGGCGAGTTCGGCTATTGGGTGTTCGAAGGCGGCTGGCAGGAGGCGCAGCGGCCGTCATGGAATTACCGCGACGAGGACGGCGGCGGCATCATCCTTGATATGGTTTGCCACTGGCGCTACGTGCTCGACAATCTCTTCGGCGAGGTCGAGAGCGTGAGTTGCATCGGCAACACCGACATCCCCGAGCGTTTCGACGAGCAGGGCAAGAAGTACAAGGCGACGGCCGACGACTCCGCCTATGCCACGTTCCAGCTCAAGGGCGGCGCCATCGCCCACATCAACATGTCATGGGTGACGCGCGTCTATCGCGACGATCTCGTCACCTTCCAAGTCGACGGCACGCTCGGCTCGGCCGTCGCCGGCCTCTCGGACTGCATGATCCAGGCGCGGCAAGCAACGCCCCGGCCGGTGTGGAACCCCGACGAGAAGCGGCTGCACGATTTCTACGGCGACTGGCAGAAACTGCCGGACAACGTCACCTACGACAACGGCTTTAAGGAGCAGTGGGAGATGTTCATCCGCCACGTCTACGAGGATGCGCCCTACAAGTTCACGCTGCTCGAAGGCGTCAAGGGCGTGCAACTCGCCGAATGCGCGCTGAGGAGCTGGAAGGAGCGGCGCTGGATCGACGTCGCGCCGATCAAGGTCTGAGGAGGGAATAATGAACAAGCCCGTCCTGTCGATGTCGTCCCTGTCGCTCAAGCTGCCGAAAGCCGATCGCTCGATCGAGACCTACCGGCTCGCAGCCTCGCGGACGTTTCCCGCAAAGCTCGAGGGACCGCTCGACCGCATCGCGTTCTCGGCCGTCCATACCGTGGTCGATCCCTTCGCCGACAACGACCCGTGGCTCTCCGCTGCCGTCGACTGGGACAAGACCATCGCCTTTCGCGAGCACGTCTGGGACCTTGGGCTCGGCGTTGCGGAAGCCATGGACACCGCGCAGCGCGGCATGGGGCTGGATTGGCCGACCTCGCTGGAGCTGATCACGCGCTCGGTCGCCGCCGCCAAGCGACGCAACGCGCTGGTGTTCTCCGGCGCCGGCACCGATCATCTCGCGGTCGAGGACGCCAAAAATCTCGACGACGTGATCCGCGCCTATGAGGAGCAGATATCGGCGGTCGAGAAGGTCGGCGGCCGCATCATTTTGATGGCGTCGCGCGCGCTGGCGAAGCTTGGCCGTAATGCCGACGATTACGCAAAGGTCTACGACCGCGTGCTGTCGCAGGTCCGCGAGCCCGTGATCATCCACTGGCTCGGTGACATGTTCGATCCGGCGCTGACGGGATATTGGGGCACCAATGATCTCGACAAGGCGATGGATATTGCGGTCGCCATCATCAACGGCAACGCCGCCAAGGTGGACGGTGTCAAGGTTTCGCTGCTCGACAAGCAGCGCGAGATCGACATGCGCCGTCGTCTCGACAAGCGCATCAAGATGTACACCGGCGACGATTTTAATTATGCGGAGCTGATTGCCGGCGACGAACAGGGCTTTTCGCACGCGCTGCTCGGGATCTTCGATGCGATCGCGCCGGCGGCGTCGTATGCCTTGTCGCGGCTTGCGGCGGGCGACGAAGCCGGCTTCCACGACGTACTGGGGCCGACGGTGCCGCTGTCCCGTCACATCTTCAAGGCGCCGACGCGGTTCTACAAGACAGGCGTGGTGTTCATGGCCTATCTCAACGGCCACCAGGACCACTTCACCATGGTCGGCGGGCAGGAGAGCACGCGCTCGACCCTGCATCTGGCCGAGCTGTTCCGCCTGGCCGACAAGGCCGGGCTGCTCGCCGATCCGGAGTTGGCGACGCGGCGGATGAAGGCGGTGCTCTCAACGCGCGGAATCGAATTCTGATGCGTGATTTTTCGTCCGACCATCGCTGGCTGTCGCTGAACACGGCGACAATCCGCAAGCAGGGTGACCTCGTCGAAATCGTCGACGCCTGTGCCAGGCACGGCATCCGCGCCATCGATCCCTGGCGCGACCAGGTCGCTGCCGTCGGCCTCGACCGCGCCGCCCGCGCGGTGCGCGAGGCCGGCCTCGATCTATCAGGCTATTGCCGTGGCGGTATGTTCACCTCCGACGCATCGCGGCGGGTCGAGGTGCGCGACGATAACCGGCGCTGCGTCGACGAAGCCAAGGCGCTGGGAGCCCCCTGCATCGTTCTCGTCGTCGGCGGCCTGCCGCAATATTCGCGGCCGGGCAGCGAGGCGTCGAAGGACATCGCCGGCGCGCGGATGCAGGTCGAGGAAGCGCTCGCCGATATGCTCGATTACGCCAAACAGGCCAAGCTGCCGCTGGCGATCGAGCCGCTGCATCCGGCCTATGCGGCGGACCGCGCCTGCGTCAATACGACGAAGCAGGCCCTCGACATCTGCGACCGGCTCGATCCCTATCGCAGCGGCATGCTCGGCGTCGCACTCGACGTCTATCACATCTGGTGGGATCCGGAGCTGATGGGCCAGATCGCGCGCGCCGGCCGGGATCGCCTGCTCGCCTTCCATGTCTGCGACTGGCTGGTGCCGACCAGGGACATTCTCAACGACCGCGGCATGATGGGCGACGGCGTCATCGACATCAAATCGGTGCGCGCAGCGGTCGAAGCGCAGGGCTTTGCCGGCTATTCGGAGATCGAAATCTTCTCCAACGAGTGGTGGGGCAAACCCATGGACGAGGTGCTGCAAACCTGCATCGCGCGGCACAAGACGGTGGTTTAGGCCTTCCGGAATTTGTTGCGCGCACCGGCGCCGATGGCCTGAGATGTCAAACAGTTGCGCGGGATCAGCGGCGCATCGCGCGCCGGTAACCTTCTACTGTGCATGGGGTTGTTTTCGCGTTTTTTTGTTTCGAGGCCTCAGCCGATCGCGCAAGGCACGCTCAAAAAGCCGCGGAACCGCACCCGTCCGCCCCTGACTGGCTGTCCGCTCACGGCATAGTTCGGGAAGCGCGCCAGGAAGCGTGAGATCGCGATGGCGCCTTCCAGCCGCGCCAGCGCCATGCCGGCGCATTGATGCGCGCCGGTGGCGAAGGCGAGATGCCGGTTCGGCGTGCGCGCGACGTCGAATCTCTCGGGGTCCGGAAACTGCGCCGGATCGCGGTTGGCCGCGCCGATGCACAGCGTGATCGACGTGCCGGCATCCAGCATGACGCCGCCGAGCTCGACCCGCTCCGTGGTCATGCGGTTGCCGAGCTGGTTCGAACTCTCGTAGCGCAGCATCTCTTCGACCGCAGTCTTGATGAGGTCGGGGTTGTCAATCAGCCGCCGCTTCTGATCCGGATTCCGGTCGAGCGCCACGAGGCCGTTGCCGATCAAATTGGTGGTAGTCTCGTGGCCGGCATTGAGCAGGAAGATGCAGTTGTGCAGCAGCTCCTTCTCGGTCAGCCGCTCGCCGTTGTCCTCACCCTGTATCAGTCGCGTCAGCACGTCGCGTTCGGGATTGCCGGGCCTTTCGCGCCGGCGCGCGACCAGCGTTCGGAGGTAGGCGAGGAAGTCCGTCACCGCCTTGTTGCCGCGGGCAGCCACTTCAGGCGACACGACCGGTTCGAGGGCACCGAGGATCGCGAGCGACCAGTCGCGCAGCGGCGCGCGCTCGTCATGGGGCACGTCGAGCAGATTGCCGATCACCTCGATGGGGATCGAGGCGGCGAAATCCTCGATCAGCTCGCAAGTGCCTTTGGCGGCGACGGCGTCGAGCAGGCCGTCGACCAGCTTGACGATATCAGGCTCCATCCCCGCGATCGCACGTGGCGACAGCGCGCCCATGATCAGGCGCCGCACGCGGGTATGCGCCGGCGGATCGTTGAAGACGAGGCTCGTGGTGTGATGCTCGTAGAGCGGGGTGTCGCCGTATTTCGGCGCAAACTCGCGCTTCTTGTCCGAGCTGAACGATTTTGTGTTCTTGTAGGTCGTGACGAGATCGTCATAGCGGGTCAGGAACACGGTGCCGTTGCGCAGGCGCTTGACCGGCTCGTTCTCCCGCAGTGCACGATAGGTCGGGTAGGGATTGTCGTAGAATTCCGGCGTCAGCTTCTCCAGATCGAAACTGGCCGCCAGGTCGTTCGCACTTGCGTTCATGCCGCCATACTCGCCCGTTGAGTCCGATATGCCGTATTCGCTCTTTTGAGCGGCTCGGTTCACCGTCTACAGTCGAGCTGCGATTTGCAAGCCGACCGGACAGGAAAATGCACGCCCGCTCTGACGCTGCCGACACGGCCGCCGAGTCCAGCACTCAGTGGCCCGACGATATTTTCGCGACATTGCAACGCTTCAACGTCCGGCAGGTGCCCTACGTGCCCGACGCCGGCCATTCGAGATTGATCCAACGCGTGCTGGCCTCGTCGACGATGCGCGGCATTCCACTGACGACGGAGGAAGAGGGCGTGGCGCTTCTCGCCGGCGCCTGGACGGGTGGCCAGCGCGGCGTGCTGTTGATGCAGTCGAGCGGGGTCGGCAATTGCATCAACATGCTGTCGCTGATCCCGATCCTGCGCTTTCCTTTCCTCACGCTGGTGACCATGCGTGGCGAGTGGGGCGAGTTCAATCCGTGGCAGGTGCCGATGGGATCGACCACCCAGGGCGTATTCGAGCTCTCGGGCGTCAAGGTGCTGCGGGCTTCGACCGCAGCCGAGGTGCCGGCCGTGCTCGAGGCGGCGGCCGCTCAGGCCTACAACGCGCTCACGCCCACCGCCGTCCTGCTGTCGCAGCGCCTGATCGGCGCCAAGGTTTTCACCAAATGAGCAAGGCCAATCTCCTCGACCGCCGTCAGGTGGTGTCCACGCTGCTCGCGGATCGCAAGGATGTGGTTGCGATCGGCGGCCTCGGCGCCTCCACCAACGACATGTGCGCGGCCGGTGATCATGCCCGGAATTTCTACCTCTGGGGCGGCATGGGCGGGGCGGCGATGATCGGCCTGGGCCTCGCCCTGGCGCAGCCAGAACTGCCGGTGCTGGTCATCACCGGCGACGGTGAGATGCTGATGGGCATGGGCAGCCTTGCGACCATCGGCCTGCAAAAGCCGTCCAACCTCTCGATCGCAGTGCTCGACAACGAGGCCTATGGCGAGACCGGGGGCCAGACCAGCCACACCGCCGTCGCCGTCGACCTCGTCGGCGTGGCCAAAGCCTGCGGCATCGGGGATAGCCGGTCTGTGACGACCATGGCCGAGGTCGAGGCCTTCGCCCAAGCCGTCCACGACGTCACGGCCGGGCCGCGCTTTGCCAATATGAAGATCGACAGCGCCAGTCTGGAGCGGATTTTGCCGAGCCGGGATGGGACTTACATTCTCAACCGGGTCCGCGGCCACCTCGGCTTCCAGCCGATCTAGCGGGCCTTCCTCTGCGCCTCCGTCCTGCACGTGGGCCTTGTGGGCGCGGCGAATTTCCACTGAAATTCCAACGCACTCAGGTTGCGATGCAGCATAGTGCTTGACTTTTGCGTGGGTGAGTGCTTACTCACTAGCATGAGCTCATTGCGTATGACGAGCGACCTGAGGCGTCAATTGATCCTCGGCGCCGCAAAGCGTTGCTTTGCCCGACACGGCTATACCGGCACCACGACCAAGAGCGTGGCGGCCGCCGCTGCCATTTCCGAAGCGCTGCTGTTCAAGCATTTCCCGTCCAAGGCCGCGCTGTACGCCGAAATTCTCACCGACGAATGCGAGGCGGACCCGGCGCTCATGGAGCTGCTCGAACGTGAGCCGTCGACGGCCACGTTGGTCGAACTGATCCGCGGCATGGTCGGGCATTTCATGCACATCGCCGACGGGCCCGACCAGGAAGAGGCCCAGCGCCTGCGATTGATGGCTACGAGCCATTTGGATGATGGCGAATTCGCTCGTTTGCTATATGCCAAGATCGAGACGCTGATCGGGGCGGCCTTCGTCGCCTCGCTCGAGCGTGCGATTGCCGCCCGGGACGCGCGGCCATACAACGGCGAACCGCTCAACCTGTTCTGGTTTGCGCATCACACCGTGATGACCGCTGCGCTGACCAGGCTGCCGGCCACGCCGTGTCTCGCTTACGGCAAGGCGAACGACCTCGAGCGGCAGCTGTGTGAGTTTCTCCTGAGGGGTATCGGACTTAACGACGCCGCAATTGTCTCGCATTTGGGCCGCAATCAGGCCGCGTGTGCGGACAAGTCGGCGATTGCAGAGAGTGCATGACATGAACATCGTCACCGAACACAAGATTTCGGGCGAACCGATCGACAACAAGGCTCCCAAGCGTCCGGTCCGGCCGGTGCTCTGGTTCATCATCGTCGGCACGCTTCTGGCCGTGCTCGTCGGTGGCCTCGTCTGGTTCAATTATTTCCGCGGCCAGATGATCAAGCAGTTCTTCGCCAACAACAAGCCGCCGCCGGTCGCGGTCAGCGCCGCCGCGGCAAAGTCCGAGGTGGTGCCGAACCTGTTGACCGCGGTCGGTGGTCTCGCAGCCGTGCACCAGGTCGACGTCAGCGCCGACGTCAACGGCCGCGTCACCGAGATCAAGTTCGAGCCGGGCACGCATGTCGAGGCCGGCACGCCGCTGGTGCAGATGTTCGACGCGCCGGAACAGGGCGACCTCGCCAATTACAAGGCGCAGTCCACCGTCGCGCAGCTGTCGCTCGACCGCGCCAAGCAATTGGCATCGCGACAGTTCGGCCCGCAGGCAACCGTCGACACCGCGCAGGCCGCGTACGATCAGGCGCAGGCGGGTATCGCCAAGACCGAAGCGTTGATCTCCCAGAAGCTGGTCCGCGCGCCGTTCGCCGGCGATCTCGGCGTCCGCAAGGTCGAGGTCGGCCAGTATCTGACCGCCGGCACGGCCATCGTTTCGCTGACGGATCTATCGGAGCTGTGGGCCAACTTCACGGTGACGGAAAAGGACTCGGGCAGCCTCAAGGTCGGTCAGCCGGTCCGGTTGAAGGTCGACGCCTATCCGGGTCGCACCTTCGACGCCAAGATCACCACGATCGAGCCGCAGATCTCGGCCGACACCCGCAACATCCGCGTGCAGGCGACCGTCTCCAATCCGGAGAAGATCCTGAAGCCCGGTATGTTCGTGACCACCACGGTGGTGCTGCCAGACAAGCCGGCCGTGGTCACCGTGCCGGAGACGGCGGTCGACTACACGCTGTACGGCGACTCGGTGTTCGTGATCACCGAGAAGAAGGAAGCGGACGGCAAGACCAGCCTGAGCGCGGTGCGCACTTTCGTGCAGACCGGCAGCCGGGTCGAAGGCCGCGTCGAAATCGTCAAGGGCGTGAAGCCGGGCGACAAGGTCGTCGCCGTCGGCCAGCTCAAGCTGCAATCGGGCGCGGCAGTGTCGATTTCGACCGACCCGGCTCCGCAGATCCCGGCGCAGCCGCCGCGCTACTGACATCGTACACGTTGCAGCATGATCCGGCACGGCCGGGTCATGCGCTTTGCAAGTCAAAGAAATCGAGATCGCCGCGATGCGCTTTACTGATATTTTCATCAAACGCCCGGTCCTGTCGGTCGTCGTCAGCCTGCTGATCCTGCTGATCGGCCTGCGCGCGGCAACGACGCTGCCGATCCGGCAATATCCGAAGCTGTCGAACACGGTCATCAACATCACGACCGTCTATCCCGGCGCGTCCGCGGACCTGATCCAGGGCTTCATCACCACGCCGATCGAGCAGGCGGTCGCTTCCGCCGAAGGTGTCGACTATATCACCTCGTCCTCGGTGCTCGGCACCTCGACGATCCAGGTCTACATCAAGCTGAACTTCGATCCGAACCAGGCGCTGACCGAGGTTCTGGCCAAGACGAACTCGGTCAAGTATCTGATCCCGAAGGAATCCAACGACCCGATCGTCACCAAGACCACGGGCCAGACCACGGCCGTGATGTATCTCGGATTCTCGTCCGAAGAGCTGTCGGGCTCGGCGATCTCCGACTATCTGACACGCGTTGTGCAACCGGTGCTGTCGACCGTCGACGGCGTGGCCTCCGCCGACATTCTCGGCGGCCAGACCTTTGCGATGCGGCTCTGGCTTGATCCCCTGAAGATGGCTGGCCGCAATGTGTCGCCTGCGGATGTCGCGACCGCGATCACCGCCAACAACTTCCAGTCCGCGGCGGGGCAGACCAAGGGCTATCTCATCGTCTCGAACGTATCGACGAATACGGGCCTGACCGACGTCAACCAGTTCAAGAAGATGATCGTCAAGGCCAAGGACGGCGGCTTCGTGCGGATGGAGGACATCGCCACCGTCGAGCTTGCGGCCCAGAGCACGGACGCGAGCGTCGCCTTCAACGGCGAGCACGCGATCTTCATCGGTGTGCAGGCAACGCCGCAGGGCAACCCGCTGACGCTGGTCAAGGGCGTGCGGGCGCTGTTCCCCGAACTGGAGCGCAATCTGCCGCCGTCGATGAAGATGAAGGTCGCCTACGATTCGACCAAGTTCATCCAATCCTCGATCGACGAAGTCGAGAAGACGCTGGGTGAAGCCGTGATCATCGTGATCGTGGTGATCTTCCTGTTCCTGGCGTCGTTCCGTTCGGTGATCATTCCCGTCGTCACCATCCCGCTGTCGATGATCGGCGTCTGCACGCTGATGCTGGCGCTGGGCTTCAGCTTCAACCTGCTGACCCTGCTCGCGATGGTGCTCGCGATCGGCCTCGTGGTCGACGATGCCATCGTCGTGGTGGAAAACATCCATCGTCATCTGGAGGAAGGGAAAACGCCAGTCCAGGCATCGCTGGAAGGCGCGCGCGAAATCGTGGGTCCCGTCGTCTCGATGACCATCACGCTCGCAGCCGTGTACGCGCCGATCGGTTTCCTCGGCGGCCTGACCGGCTCGCTGTTCCGTGAATTCGCCTTCACGCTTGCGGGCTCGGTGATCGTGTCCGGCGTGATCGCGCTGACGCTGTCGCCGATGATGTGCTCGGTGTTGCTGAAGAACACCGAAGAGGGTCGCTTCGCCAAGGCGGTCAACAAGGTGTTTGGCGCGCTGACGCGGTGGTACGGGCGCAGGCTCGACCGCTCGCTCGACTATAAGGCCATCACCGGCCTGTTTGCGGTGACCATCCTCGGGCTCGTCGGCTTCCTCTACATGCACACGTCGAAGGAGCTGGCGCCTGAGGAAGACCAGGGCATCGTGTTCGCGGTGACCAAGGCGCCGAAATACGCCAACATCGACTACGTCGACTTTTACGGCGAGAAGCTCGACAAGGAATTCCAGAAATTCCCCGAGACCGATCTGCGCTTCGTGCTGAACGGCATCAACGGCCCGCAGGGCGGTATCGCCGGCATGCTGCTGAAGCCGTGGGAAGACCGCAAGCGTTCGTCGATCCAGCTGAAGTCGCTGGTGCAGGCCGAGCTTTCCAAGATCGAGGGCGTGCAGGCGTTCGCGTTCAACCTGCCGCCGCTGCCGGGCGGCCCGGGCGGCCTCCCGGTGCAGATGGTGATCAACTCCACCGCCAGCTTCCAAACTGTCTACGAACAGATGGAGAAGCTGAAGGCTGCTGCCCGCAAGAGCGGAATGTTCATCGTCTCAGACAGCGACCTTGCCTACAACCAGCCGAACGTGAAGGTGACGATCAACCGCACCAAGGCGCAGGATCTCGGCGTCAGTATGCAGAACCTCGGCAGCTCGCTCGCGGTGCTGCTCGGCGGCAACTACATCAACCGCTTCAACCTCGAGGGCCGTTCCTATCAGGTCATCCCGCAGGTGCCGCGCGGCCAGCGGCTCTCGCCGGAATCGCTTGCCGGCTACTATGTGACGACCAACACCGGCCAGCAGCTTCCGCTGTCGACGGTGGTGTCGATCGAGACCAAGACCGAGCCGAATTCGCTGACACATTACAATCAGCTCAACTCGGCGACCTTCTCGGCAGTGCCGATGCCCGGCGTGACCGTCGGTGCGGCGGTCGACTTCCTCGAGAGCGAGGCCAAAAACCTGCCGCAAGGCTTCAGCCATGATTATCTTGCTGACAGCAGGCAGTATGTGCAGGAAGGCAACCAGCTCGCGATCACGTTCGGCTTCGCGCTGATCATCATCTTCCTGGTGCTGGCGGCGCAGTTCGAGAGCTTGCGCGATCCGCTGGTCATCATGATCTCGGTGCCGATGGCGATCGTTGGTGCGCTGATCCCGCTGTTCTTCGGCGTAGCGACCATGAACATCTACACCCAGGTCGGCCTGCTGACCTTGGTGGGCCTGATCACCAAGCACGGCATCCTGATGGTGGAGTTCGCCAACGAGCTCCAGATCAACGAGCGGCTCGATCGCCGCTCCGCCATCGAAATGTCGGCCCGCATTCGTCTGAGGCCGATCTTGATGACCACGGCCGCGATGGTGACGGGCCTGATCCCGCTCCTGACCGCGACCGGCGCAGGCGCCGCCAGCCGCTTCTCAATCGGCCTGGTGGTCGTCGCCGGCATGTCGATCGGCACCCTGTTCACGCTGTTCGTGCTGCCGGCGGTCTACGTGGTGCTGGCGACCGACCATCGCGCGGCGGCCGATTCCGAGCGGAACAAGCAGGTCAACGATCTCGACCTCGGCTCCAAGGCGCTGCGGCCGACCTGAGGCCGCAGACGAGCGAACGAGAGGGCGGCAGCGGCCAATCACCAGCCCCCCGTTTAAATTTGCCCGGGGCCCCCCCCGCCCCAAAAGACATTCCCCCCTCGCGCGAGACAACGGACGGGCTTAATTCTAGGTTAGGCGGGCTGAGCCTTTCCCA